>WJMG01000054.1 GCA_014728075.1 Candidatus Omnitrophota bacterium
AATAGATCCCGGCAAGAGCGCTGACCCCTATACCCCCTATTCCCACGAAATGTATCTTTTGAGGATCGATGTTCATAATTTTCTGTTCGCGGCCGGAGGCCGCTCCGTAAAATCAAGTTACAAGATACAAGAAAAAAGGTACAGCAGGACAAGACCTATACAATGGCAGAGCTGCTTTACCTTGTAATTTTTTTCTTTTTCCTTGCGGAGTGCCCCGCCAGCTCGAGCACCGCCTTCGCCAGCCTTTCAGCCGCGTCCGGAACGCTTAAAGCCAGGGCCGCTTCCGACATAGCGTTCATTCTGCGCCCGTTGAAAAGCACGGCTGAGACCTCATCGGCAAGAGCTTCGGCCGTCAGGCTGTTTTCTTCTCTGTAGATCGCTCCACCCCTGTCGGCGAAATAAGCGGCATTGCTCCGCTGATTATTCTTCGGATCAGGGTAAGGAACGAGTATCATGGGTTTCCCATGATGCGCCAGTTCGAAGACCGCGGCCGCGCCTGATCGGGACAAGGCAATATCACAGGAGATATAAGCGTCGTTAATGTTTCCTAAAAAGGAAAAGACCGCGGCTTTTACTCCCTCTGCGGAATAAAAGTCCCTGACCCGGGATTCATCCTGCTTTCCTGTAAGGTGTATGACCTGGAATTCTCCGGCTTTTCGGCGGTATATTTCAGCAACCGCCGCTGAAGCGGTCCGATTGAGGAACGAAGATCCCTGGCTGCCGCCCATTACAAGCAGTGTCGGCTTGCCCGGGTCTATACCGAGCCTCTCCCCGGCGGCCTGCCTGTCCCCCGGGACGATAGAGCTTCTCAGCGGGTTCCCGGTAAATACTATCTTTTCGGGGGGACACCTGAGATATATGCCCGTCGGGTCAAAACTCACGGCCACCGTATCGGCTATCCGGCTGAGCAAAATATTTGCCCTGCCGGGGAAAAAGTTCTGCTCGTGTATAAGAACGGGTATCCCGAACATTTTCGCGCAGAGAAGTACGGCTCCGCAGGAATATCCACCGAAACCTACCACGGAATCGGGCCTGACCTTTGCCAGGATATAGAGCGAATATACCATATCCGACGCCAGCTTGAAAAGAAAAACAAGCGCTTTAAGGGGGTTTCGGCTTCTCGGCATAGGATTTACCGAAAGGTAAAAACGATCGTGGTCCGTCTCCCCCAGGATATTTCTGTCCAGGTTCCTTTTGCTCGCGACAAAACATACCGGGCATTTACCCGATCTTCCCAGTTCATCGGCCAGGGCGATCGCCGGGAATATATGCCCTCCGCTTCCTCCCGCGGCAACGATTATCCTATGGCTGGCGTTTCCTTTTTCGCTGTTCATACTGAGACCCTGTTCTGTAGCTCTAATAACTTCGGGAACTCGAGCAGCTCACGAGCCCGTGATCCGGAAGATTTTCGAGAGCTTTTATCCCGCAACCTTACACCTGTTGCCCTGTGCAGGACTACTCCTCCCCCCTGGATATGTTCAAAAGCAGACCGATGGCCGCCATGTGAGCGACCAGTGAACTTCCCCCGTAACTTATAAAGGGCAACGGAAGCCCTTTCGTGGGGAACATACCCGCGGAAACACCTATATTCACTATTGCCTCAAAGGCTATCATAACGCTTATGCCAAGAGCGAGGCGCGAAGCGAACATTTGCCCGGAGCGGAAGGCTATACGCATGGAAAACCAGACAAGCGTACCGAACAAAATGAGCACAGAGGACGCTCCCAAAAAGCCCAGCTCTTCCCCGATAATAGAAAAGATGAAATCCGTATGCGATTCCGGAAGATAAAAAAGTTTCTGCCTGGATTCTCCCAGCCCTACGCCGTAAAATCCCCCCGAACCTAAAGCTATGAAAGACTGTATGACCTGGAAACCGGCTCCTCTGGCATCTCCCCAGGGATCCATGAACGCCAGCAGCCTTCTCACCCTGTACGGCTTGTAAAGCACGGCAGCTACGAGCACGGGGAGCGCTCCCGCTACCGTAAAGGCCAGGTGTTTTACCTTTATACCAGAAGAAAAAAGGACGACCAGACCGATGAAGCCCACTGCGACGGCTGTTCCCATATCCGGCTCAAGAAGGACAAGCCCCGCGGTTACCATTATTGCGGTCAAAGCCGGGAGAAAACCGTATCGCAGATCCCGCAGGGCGTAACCCCTCCGGGAAGCCAGGCCGGCAAGATAAATTATAAGCCCCAGTTTCGCGAATTCCGAGGGCTGAAAACCTATCCCGAGAAACCTTATCCATCTCCTGGCGCCTCCGACCACACTCCCTACTCCCGGGAAAAGGACGGCCACCAGCAGAAGCAGACATATGCCCATTATTGAGCGTGAAGCGCTCTCGATCCGCTTCAAGGGCTGGGACATGGAAAGAACAGCGGCCCCCGCCCCCAGCACAAGATACAGCAAATGCCGTTTTACAAAGTACAGGCTGTCGCCGTATCTGCCGTCCGCGTACATCGCGCTGGAAGAATAGATCATGACGACTCCGATCATGAGCAGTATCGATACGGTCAGCAGAACTATTTTTCCGTCTTTGGACATTTGTTTGGACTATGGGCCTTATTCAGTGACGAATCCGAAGGATCTTCCCCGGGTCCGGTCAATGGTCAATCATCTATGTCTATGGTCTCCCTCCGCAATATCTTTAACAGCTTTCTGAAACTCTTCTCCCCGTTCCTTATAACTGGCGAACATGTCGAAACTGGAACACATCGGGGAAAGCAGAACGGCCTCTCCTTCTTCCGCCAGATCCGCCGCCTTAATGACCGCTTCTCTCATATCCGGCGCTCTCTCGACCCTGATATCGTCCCGGAAAAGATCTGCTATCATATCAGCTGCCTCACCGATAAGCACCATGGCCTTGACCTTCTCCCTTACCAGCTCCGAAATAACGCTGTAATCACCGCCCTTGTCTATTCCTCCGGCTATCAGCACGGCTTTTCGTTCGATCGATTCCAGCGCCCTTCTTACTGCATCCACATTCGTGGCTTTTGAATCGTCAATAAATTCTATGCCCCGGAACGAACCGATCCTCTGGAACCTGTGCGACAGGCCGCTGAAGGACTTTACGCTCGCGGCCGCCTCTCCGGGATCTACTCCCATTATCCTTGAGACCAGCAGCGCGCATATAACATTCTCGATATTATGCACTCCCTCAACGGGAAGATCCGAAACCTCGAGAAGAGAACGCGCCTCTCCTCCGGAGATAAGGCATATGTTCCCGGACCTTACGATGATCGGCCCCATATCCATGCCGTAAAATATCTTATTAACCCCGGACTTGTCCAGATCCTTTTCGCCATAAAGGCTTGAATGGACCAAAGCCCAGTCCTTTTGGTCCTGATTACTGAATATCCTGAGCTTTGAGGACCTGTAACCGGCCATGTCCCCGTGCCTTTCGTAATGGTCCTCGGCAATGTTCAGAAGCACGGAAATACAAGGCTTGAACTTTTCCGTCCGGTCAAGTTGAAAAGAGCTTACTTCGGCTACGGCCACACTTTCGGGAGTAAGCTCCTCGAGCAGAGAGGTCAAAGGAGTTCCTATATTGCCGCAGACCGCCGTATGTTTTCCGGACCGTGAAAGTATCGTCCCTATAAGTTCTGTGGTGGTGCTCTTGCCGTTGGTGCCGGTCACGGCAATTAACGGGCACGGACAGAACCTATACGCCAGTTCGAGTTCGCCTATTACCGGTATAGCATTGTCCCGGGCATACGCCAGAGGCAGAGCGTTATCGGGCACTCCCGGACTTGTTACCACGAGATCGGCACCCTCGCAGAACGACTCCGTATGTCCCGCCAGTTCAAGCGTGACCCCGGAACTTTCGAGTTCCCGCGCTTCCTCCCCGATACCGTTCTCGCCCGATGAGTCGGTGGCCTTCACATCAGCTCCTTTACGGACGAGGAACCGGGCGGCGGAAATACCGCTCACGCCCAGTCCGACCACCAATACCCGTTTGTTTTTAAGGTCCATAATAGAACCGTCCACGACCCATAGAAAATTTATTTTTATGTTATCAATATGCGGACTGTGGCCTGTCGACCGCCGACCCGCTTTAGTTCTGACCTACCGCACTTTGAGCGTAGCCATACTTATAAGCGCTAGTATGGCCGATATTATCCAGAATCTCACGGTTACCTGGTTTTCGTGCCATCCTTTTATCTGGAAATGATGATGTATAGGAGCCATGTGAAATATCCGTTTTCCCCTGAACTTGTAGGACAACACCTGAAGTATAACTGAGAGGGCTTCCACGGCCAGGACCCCCCCGGCTATCAGCAGTAAAAGCTCTTTTTTGATCAGTACGCTTATTATCGCGATGGTACCGCCCAGAGAGAGCGATCCCGTATCACCCATGAATATGCTGGCAGGGTGGCTGTTGTACCACAAAAACCCCATGCCCGCACCGGTCAAAGCGCCGCAGAACACCGCTATCTCACCGGCTCCGGGAAGATAGAAAATATTCAGGTATTCACATATTTTCATGTGACCCGTAATATAGCTCATAATGCTGTAGCTGAGCGTTATGGACAACATACAACCTATGGCAAGCCCGTCAAGACCGTCGGTAAGATTCAGGGCGTTAGAAGCGCCTACTATGACGAGCAGCACGAAAAGAAGATAAAAAATGCCCAGGTTCGTGACCGCGTTCTTAACGAAAGGCACATAAAGGTCCGTCCCGATGGCCTTGTTATTGATGACAAAAAGCCCTACTATGAGCGCGAGGACGATCTGCCCCGCCAGCTTGGTCCTGGCTCTTATTCCTTTTGAACTTTTCGTCCTTATCTTTATAAGATCGTCAACGAACCCGACTATTCCCAGCCATATCATGCCGCCCATACACAGCAGAACGAAATCGTTATTCAGAACACACCACAACCCGGAGGATACCATGACCGCTATGATGATAAGCAGTCCTCCCATGGTAGGGGTCCCCTCCTTTCTGGCGTGATGGGCAGTAAGGTCCCCCAGATGCTCTTTCCGCACGAACTGGCCCGCTTTCAGCTCTTTAAGCCATTCTATAAGCAAAGGACCGCAAATGATAACGACAGCAAAAGAAGTGACGGCGGCCATCGCGGCTCTGAATGTTATATAACGGAAAACATTGAAACCGAACCAGATATCTTTCAACGGGTACAGCAAGTGGTATAACACTTTATTATCTCCTCCATTGCGGTTTGCCGTGATCCTTTCAGAAGGACCACCCCC
>WJMG01000055.1 GCA_014728075.1 Candidatus Omnitrophota bacterium
AAGTACGCTTCTGGAGCATGTAAGGAGCCTGGAGATACTGCTGGGGACGACGGAAGAGAGTTTAAAGAACGCGGTAGGCAGGTTGAGCGAAGGTGCGGCCGAGAAGCTGTTCTCGTTGAGGCAGGGAGTGGCGGCCCTGAAGAGCAGCCTTACCCGCGGTTCCGTGGTGGCGCGGGCAGAGGACCGTATAGAACCGTCTTTCCGGGAATACAAGGCTTCCATCGAGAAAATGCTGGATGCCCTTGCCGGACTGGAAAAGGCTGCCACGGCCGTCGAAATAGCGTCCGCTCTCAGAGAAGTCCGGGAGGCCCGGTCGGAGATGGAGGGAAAAAGGGAGGTCTTTGTCAATTCCAGGACGGAAGAAAGACGGAAAGCCATCCGGGAGTCCGGAACGGAAGCCGCGAAAACTATAGGATCTTCGGAAAGGTTCATTAAAGCCGCAGAGGAAGACGAGATCCTGGTGTCCCAGGCGGATAGCCTGGCCAGATCCAAAGCCGAAAGCCTTTTGAGCGAACTGGAGTCGCAAGAGGCCGCCGCGTACGAAGATCTGGCCGCGGAGGAGATGAACAAAGAGGAGATGCCCGTGGTCGGCGAGGAGGAAGGGCGCGGGCTTGTCGAGGAGGGCGAGGAGCTTGCCGGCATGGCCGATCTTGCGGTTTCTTTCCTGCGGGGTCCGTCCGGCGCTCTGGAAGACGGGACGGCCGAAAGGGTCCACGCACTGAGGGGAAGGATATCCCGGGTTTCCACGCGCCTGGCGCAGGCCATGGAAAGAAGGCGTATGATGGAAAGCTCCGGAGGAGCCGTCCGCGCCGAAGCCCTGGCTGAAATAAGCGATGAGATGAACGAGGCTCTGGAGGAATCCGGTATAGACGGGAAAATGGAGGCCGTAAGGTCAGCCAGGCAAAGGATGGAAGAAGCCGTTTCCCTTTACCGGGCTGCTCTGGGAAAAGGTTCCGAAGATGTCACCCTGGAAGAGATGGACGAGCTCAACGCGAATTTCCTGAGACTTTACGGAGAATACCTTCTTGCGTGGAAGGAATTCGAGCAGGCCCGGGTAAAGAGCGTAATGGCTTTCGGAAAGGCCCGGAGACAGATGAGGCTGGAAGATATAGAGGAAACCGCGGACGCCTCCGGAATAGACGAAAGGGCCGGGGAGATACAGGAGGAATATACCAGGAACCTTGAGGCGGCGGAGCGCCTTAAGGCTTTCAAGGAAAGGGTGCAGAGTATAGAGTCCGGTAAAAAGGACGATTTAGCGGCGGAACTTTTCGGCGAGGAACTTGTCGAAGAAGAGGCGGGTGTTGTCAAGGAGCCCGGCATTTCCATGGACGGCGCCGTTCACGAGCATAAGGAAATGAACCGCCGGGTGAGAGCTCTTTTTGAGAGGCTGCGCGGGATCTTTCCCGAAGAGATGGCGAAAATGGAAAAGTCCGCCCGACGGGACGAGGAGACCGGGGAAGTGATCTACGACCTTTACGAAGTAGGGGAGATGGTGAGGAACGCCGGGGAGCGTAAAAAAGCGCAGCTTGCGGAAACGGCCGAGGTGGAGGTGGACGGCGAAAAGATCGAGGTCGGACGGATAGAGTTCCTTCCCGGCGGGGAGATAGTGGCCGACGGCATTTTTTCGCATTGCGGAAGAAAAAGCGGGCAGGTGTGGATATCGCGCAAGGATATAGAAACTGTAAGAGAAAAATACGGTCTTACTGAAGCGGGGGCGGTCGAGGTCGTCATCGCGCACGAGTCGGCGGAGAGAGCGTCCGTTCTGCGGCAGGCGGAAGAACTTTCAAGCAAGGCCGAAGAGGAGGCCGTGGAATGGCTGGACGAGGAGATGAGGGCCGGCAGGATAGGTCCTGAGCTTTTCGAGAAAGCCCACCGGAAAGCCGGGGAAGCTGAAAGAGAAAGGGTGCGCGATCTCAGGATAGAAATGTCATCTGAAATGATAGATCCTTCAATCCTGCCCGATGAAGGCGCCCGGGATGTCGCGGGGCTCGACCATGCCGGGAGGAAAGCCGAGGCGGAAGGCCCGGCCAGGGCATCGCCTTTAGCAAACCGCGTAAGGGCCTTCCTTTTGTCCAACCCGGTCGTCTCCTCCATAAGTTCCGCTGTTTCGCGCGCCCGCGCACGGATAAACGAAAGAGTGAACAGAAAACGCCGCGAGAAAGAATACAGGCGATACAGGCGTGAGACGACTGAAAAATTCGCCGGGGACGCCGGGGAAAAACAGGTTTTTCTCGGGGAAGGCCGGTTCGAGAGCGTCCTTGAGAACATACTCTCGAAACTCTCGGACGCGGGATATGTAACCGACACGGAAGCCCTGAGAAAAGAGCTTTCCTCCTGGCGCATAATCTTCTCGGATGATATATCGAGAGGGTTCGCCGACACGGGAAGCGAAAAAGAGGGCACCGGCCCTGCCGTTTACCTTAACGGCCGCGCCTACGAAGCGCTCAAGGCCCAGGCTTCAAGCGTGCTTCCGGTGCTCATCTTCAGCGAGATGCAGCGCAGAGGTGTCTTTCCCGAAGGGATCTCGCGAGAATTCTTCAAGACGGGTTTTCTGGATGAGGTATCGGGAAGGCGCAACCCCCTGGAGGAGGTGTTCCTGGGCAAAGCCGGCGCGATATCCCTTGAGGAGGTTTTTTATTCCTTTTCCGGCTCAAGGGAGCAGATGGAGGAGATAAGGGACCTGCTGGTGGAAACCGGTCCCGTATGGTTCGCGTTCGCCGACGGAATGGCCGGAAGGGCGAGGGAAAAGACCGTAGGTTCCGGACTGATGGATGTGCTTTCCGACGAGGCGACGGCCGTAGTCCTGGATTTCTGCAGAGAGAAAGGCGTATTCGCCTGGTCTTCCGGGACGGGTTCGGACGAACATTTTTTCATCTTCCCGGAATGGTATACTTCCCGGGATGTAAGGTATTTTCTGCTCAGTATGCAGAAACGGCTGGAAAACAGCGATCCGCAAGAAGGAATAGTGAACGGTTCCGAATACGCGGTCTACGATGTGTCGGATCTTGACGAGGGCGCGAAAGAAAAGCTGCTGCGGCTCGCCAGGGACGCGGGATGCCCTTACGACGAACACGGGGGATTGGTGCGGATAGGGATCTCGAGAAAAGGGACAGAGGACGAGGCGATAGGCGGATTGAGGGAAGAGATAGAGAAGGCGGGCGTACGAGAGGAGTTCGTGCCGCCGTTCCTGATGCCCGCCGGGGCCGTGCGGACCAAAGAAGGTGTGGACGCGGGCAAGGCGCTGATGGCCGCCGAGGACCTTGCGGGAGGGAAGTGGACAGAAGAGAAGCTCAAAGAAATGCAGAGAGAGCAGCTGGAGGAATTGTGGGAGGGCTTCAGCGAAAGAGAAAGAAATTACCTTGCGAGGGAGGCGGAGAAGAGATATTCGGAGCGGCACAACATACCTTTGGCCGAGGTCCGGGGAGCTCTCGAGGGTTATCAGATCGCCCGTTACGGCCTTGAAGGTTTCAACAGTGAACTGGCGGCCGTTGAGTCCGAAGTCGATTTCGGAAAAGTAGAGGACAAGGGGGAGAAAAGGACTATTCTAAAGTCCAGGCGGGATGTGTACAGGCGTAGAGAGATCCTCAGAGAGCAGCTCGGCAGGAACATGGAGGATTTCTTCAACAGGGCAAGGCGCCTGAAAGAGGCCGAGGCGCTGGCCGCGATGTACGAGGCGGACGCGGCAGAGAAGGAGGCCGAAGCGAGAGGAAAAATATCCCGGATACTAGCCGAGATAGAGAGCATACAGGCCGGCGCCCTGAAAGACGAGAAGCTGGCTGAATTGCAACTGGCCGAAGCCGAGGCGCGGGAAGCCAGGGCCCAGGCCGGGTTCGCCAGGGCGAGAGCCGATCTCATAGAGGCGGAAGAGGCCGGGCAAGAACAGAGAGCAAAATATACTAAAGCCCTGGAAGCGGCGGATACGGCCAGGAAGGCGGAAGAAGCACATAAGCAGGCGCAGGTAGAGGCGCGCAAAAAACACGCACTCGCGGAAATGGCCAGGCGCGAATCCGAATTCTCACTGAGCACGGACGACCCTTACACCAGTTTCAGCGGGAAAGACCGGGACCTTCTTCTTTCGGGCATACTGAGCATGAGCCGTGAAGAAAGAAAGAACCTGCCCGCCGACCAGCGGGTAGTGATGCTGAGAGCCCCGCCGAACGAATTCTATTTCGCCATAATCCACAAGAACGGCAATGTCGACCTGCTTTACATAGATACCATGTTCTATGTAGACAGGGAGGCCGTAAGGGGATATCTGCGGGGTGAACTGGAAAGGGAACCTTCAGAAAAAGAGGTAGAGGAAGCCTACAATACGCGTGTAAATGAACTCGTAAAAGGCCTGGGCGGGAGGAGAACCGACTTTGTCATAACCGAAGCGGGCCGGGAGTTCAGGATGGTGCCTTTCAAGGCCGCTAATTCGGATCTTTCCTCGCACGATCTGGCGGACGACCTTATCGCTACCGCTTCGGTATCCCTTATACAGCAGATCAGGTCTTTCCTGACGAGCGAGATGGACCGGGAAGAGTTTTCCACCGCCAAGATCGTGGAAGCCGTCATGGCGGCCTCGAGGTCGGCGAACGACGAGATAAGTCCGGAGGCGTTTTTGTCGGAGACCGGCAAGCCCCACTTCAACATAGCCCTGGAAGCGCATTTGATATCCCTGGACGATATCACACAGGGCAAAGTCCCCGAAGCCAGGGTGATGGAGAAGGCCGAGGATATCGCGCGGGATATGGTGCACGGCGTGGAATCGATGACCTCGGTCAGGGAGACGGACATCGTGGAAAAAGACGGTGAGGTCTATTCTGACGAAGATACGGGGAACCTGTACGGCAGGTTCAGGGTATATTCGCGCGATTTTAACGACGATTACGAAAAAGCCTTCAGGGAAAAGGCCCGTTTCGAGGCCAGGGCCGGGCGCGAGGAGATGCAGAACAAGTTCGTCGTAGCGCGGAACATGCTGAACAGGCAGTGGGGCGAGGCTCGGAAAGACCGTGTGATAGCCGATCTTCTGAGTGAGGTCGTTGAAGACAGCGCTCCCGCTTCGGCAGACCGGCCGTCGGAACTTTTTGACGGCCTTCCCGGCATAGCCCACGACGGGATAGTGCACGCCCACGAGGGGGAACTCAACCTTAAGGTAAGGGCACTCTTCGAAAGGTTGAGAGAGGTCTTCGGCGACGAGATGGAAAGGTACGCTCTCAGGGACGATGAGGGTAATATCCTGGCCGACGAGAGGACGGGAGAAACGCTTTACGATATTAACGGGTTGCGCGAGATGATAAAAGGCGCCGGCGCAGAAGAAAAGAAAAAGCTCGCCGAAAAGGCAGGGGTGAATGTTGACGGTATCGAGACCGAAATAGCCGGTATAGAGTTCCACCCCTCGGGGGCCGTCATAGCCGACGGTATCCTGTCCCATTGCGGAAGGAGGAGCGGACAGGTATGGATCAACAGGCAGGATGTGATAGGTCTTGCCTCGGAAAGGGGCATAAGCGAGGCAGAGGCCGTGAACGCCATAATAGCGCACGAAATGGCCGAACGCGATCATGTCATGGAATATGCCAGAAATGTACTCGGGGCGGCTGAAGGCGGCGAGGTGGCCATGCTCGATGAATTCGCCCGCTCCGACCGGGAGAGTTTCAGAGCCATGATGGAA
>WJMG01000056.1 GCA_014728075.1 Candidatus Omnitrophota bacterium
GGTCTCACCAAGCCTGAGGGATATTAAATTGAACTTCGGGTCTCCGGACGCGCCTTTTTCCCTTATTGTATATCTTTCGCCTCCCGCTTTGACCGTGAAATACGAACCGCCCGCAGATATCAGAAGTTCACCCGCAAAAAGAGCTTCTATCCGGCCTCCGCGTTTCTTTCCTCCTATCCTCCCGCTGTATTCGGCAACTTCGCCTTCCTCCTTGAACGAAGAAGGTCCAGCTCCCCGCGGATCCTCCGTTCCGTCAAACCCGAGGCTCCGGAAAATCCCTTTATCCAGATCGGCGTCGACCATGGAACATGCCCGGGCGATCTCCGTGGCAGCCACCTGAAGGAGAAGATCATCAGCTCCTCCCGGCCAGGCCTCCCTGATCATACTGCGCCTGAGTTCATTGAATCCGGACCTGTCCTCGGACCTGAAAAGCTTGTAGGTCATGAATATTTCAGGCGTCACTTCGTAACCAAGCTCACTCATGGTCAAGGGAGAAGCAAGTATCCAGGAGATCCCGGGCCCTTTCCTTCCGGCCTTCATCAGCGCGGCCACGCAGAAGATCATTTTCTGCGACAGATCCACGGCGTTGCGCGAAGCGAAGAAATCGTTCCCGTCCAGGCGTTCCCTGATAAGGTCCAGATATCCGTCAACTATCTCCCTGTCCCGTCCCGACATGGATATATTGCTTTCAGCAAAAGCCTGGACCTCCTGCTGCGACATCCTTCCCTCTACGGGGTCCCTCCCGGCTTCCTCATCCGGAGGCCCCTCAGCATGCCTTTCGAAAGTGTTGTTCACGGAAATACTCAAGGCATCGTCCAAAAGACCGAAGATCTCTTTTTGCAGGACCCTCAAAAGGTAGTGCGGATCTTCTTTCCAGTTCCCTCCCCAGTTCTCCTCCTCGATAAACCTTTTAGTCCTTTCGGAAAGGTTTACCTCAAAAGGACCGGAGAACCTTCCGGAAAAATCATTCCTTGACCTTAAACTGATCATAAGCCCGTTCTTCGAAAGGTTCCGTTTCAGCTGAAGGTCAATAAGCCCCTTTTGGGCCCTTCCTTTTCTCATACCGATAAGATATTCACCTATCTCGTGGAAAAAAGCCGCCGGAGAACCAAGAAGGTCCTCGTGGACCGCTATCAGATCGTTAGCTGGATCAGCGAAAGCCAGCAGGTCCCCGTATCTTTCCTTGAAACGGTAAAATCGGGCCCCCGTACGCCCGAAAGTATCAAGAAAAACGGATATGATCTCACGGTTCTTATCGTTCATTACCCTGGCGATCCGGGCAAACTCCCCCGCTACATCGTTCTCGCGCATTTCCGTGAGCCTGATGTTACCCGGCACCATTTGATCATCGAAAGCGTCGAGAACACGCACATAAAGGTCTCCATCCCTCTGGAATACAGCCCCGGGTTTACATAGCTTACCTATTCTGAAAGACCCGGGACGCTGATCGGAATTAACAGACTCCATGGCTTTCGCGAGGTTGGGGTGAACTTTACCGTTAGCTGAAAAAAACAGGTCGTTCCCCCCGTTTACGGCCTTAAGCCTGATAGTGACCTTTCTGTTACCCGGAAGATCGCCGTTACCGTTCGTGATCTTACCCGTAACATCGATAGTAACTTCTTCTTCGTATATATCAAGTTCCCCTCCGGGAGGGACCACCAGAGTGCGTTCGGTATCTTCCCGGGCGCTTTTCTTCATCTTTCTCAGGAATTCAATATTGTAATTGACTATTTCACCGGGAGCGGGTATCCGGTTGACCATTTTTACGGCTTCCCGGAAATTTATATGGGCATCCTTGCCGGGAAGGGAAAATCTCCATTCGTCGTTGACCCGCAATGTGAACTTCTTCCCGGAAGCAGCGTCTATGCTCCCGTCCGGAAGTACGGCATAGGTCACATCAGACCCGACTATGTAACCTTCGGGATCGAACGAAACGGTTGACTCGCTCAAGCGTTCGCGCAGATGTTCCCGCGTCTCGTACAGGAACACGGCATTACGGGCGACGATACCCTCTGTCCTTTTTATCCCGAGCTTTCTAAGGACCGCATCGGCCTTTTCTCTGTACTTCCGTGCCTTTTCCGACCATTCCCCGGCAGAAGCCGGTTCGCGTTTCGCCATCATCTCGCATATTGACGCCCTGTAATAATCGCGCTGGAGGTTTTCCAGTTCGGATCCCTCCAGGCGGCTGCCGGCCGGTATTCTCGTGGTCTTGCCGATCTCCTTTTCGGAGTCGTGATATATCTCGCCGGTCTTTTCGTCCGCCACCTTGACGGCGGGCATCTCGAGCAGATATGATTCGCCTCCGGGGAGGCTGTCCAGATAAACCGGAAAATCAAGATCCTCGAAGTTACTTAAAGCAAGACCTTTAAGGTGATCAAAGTGGCCGTCTGGAGTATTTTTACGCGCCGTATCGGGAGGAACATGGTCCGCTTCGTCGAATTCGGCGAATCTCTTTACGCGGGCCACTTTTCTTTTCCGGACCGGGCCCGCCTTTCGGGACAGGTCCGTTTCCCCGAAAGCAAAGGTCTTCCTTCTGGTAACGCGTGTAAAATGTTTCCCGGGCTCGTCGGACAATGACCTTATCTTAGATGTAAGGGCGCTGTCATGTTCTCCGAACATCTCACGGGTCAATATCCTTATCAGATAATGCCGGTTTTCAGCAAGCAAGAGTTCCCGCTCATCCCACCTGGTGAACTCCTCCCCCTCCTCGTACAGCTCTACCAGAGTATCGGTAAGGTCGCGGGTTATCAGATATTCATCACCGAGCCCGAACCTTATCCTGTTATCCCTGAGCTCTATGGAGCAATCGCTCCCCGTGAGATACTCACATATCTCGTGAAAGACCGCCACGGGGTCATCCTTTAAGGACCTGTATATCCCTATTGTACCGGAATCGTTGTCGGCAAACCCGTAAAGGTCTTTCCTCAAGCTGTCGTAAAAGACAGAACGGCCGGCGCCGGAAAGGAAATAATCCGTTATCTTGTGCGCCATTATCGCGTAATAGGGCCTGGCTGATCCTCTTATCGAGGTTATGTCCGGCCGGAATTCTTCATATCCCACTTTAAATGTTTCCAGGGTATCGCGGCCGGGCAAGTCCGCCTTTATCTCCATCCGTCCGCCATCGAGCAACACGGCCCTTATCCCCGCGTAATATTTCCCTATCCTCCCGCCTCCGCGCTTTTTCAGCAGACGCACCTCCGATCTGTCCGGAAGCTTATGCGATGTCATGGCATTCTTTCTAATCCATCTGCCGTTAATCTGCACACCGGTAGATCCTGCGTCTCTCCTCATCATGCGCAACAGGCCGCGAGCGGTGGTGCCGGGGTTAACGAAAACATATTTCCGACTGCCGTCCTCCATCGTCACATCTATCCGAAAAGAATGTTTGTGTTCAAGGTCGGGATCTATGAGGCTTATACCCTTTTTTATCTGCTCGACGGTCTTTACCGGATCGCTGAACTTCCGGGCCCTCAGCAACAGGCCGTGTACCAGGCGGAGTATTCTTTTTATACGGGCGTATCCGGGTTCCGGATGTTCTTCGCCGAAATACAACGCCTCTATTTCTTCCAGGGCGAGCAGGGCACCCTTCCAGTCCCTGTTCTCTATTTTCTGAGACAGGCCGGACACCCTCTCTTTTATGTCGGCGTCCCTGAACTCAGCGTATAAAGCGGCCGCTTTATTTTTTTCAGACCTGACTATACGCTCTATATCCCGGACCCTTTTATCCAGTTGCCCCGAAGCGCTCCTGAGCATTCCCGCCGCTTCGGCGTAAGCTCCCTTTCCTACAAGCCCGGGGACCGGGTCCAACCAGGTCTCGGCAAACTGTTTTGGATATACGAATCCCCGTCCCGCCCATTCGGAAAGCCGTGAAACCCCTTCTTTGATGATCGAAGCGTTCTTCCCGGAAAGATAACTTTCCCTGTCCGCCGAAACAAGCTTTTCTATATAATTCCCGATCCGGGCTTTATTTCCCAGTATCCTGACCATTTCGAGTTCATATCCGGAAAGCTCTTCCAGCTTGCTCTTGAAGGCTTTCTTTATACCGCTGTAAGGCACATCGACCCATACCTGCTTTTTCGGGTGCTCCTCCAGCTCTATCAGTGTATTTATCTTTTGCACTACCTGTCCAAGAATGTCCGTTGGCGGAGCGTGGGCGTCAGGAAGCTGTCCGACCAGGTCTCTTAACGCCTTAAGCTCATTGCTTATTTCCGCGTAATGGGAAAGGACCTTAAGATATCTGACATCATACGCGGACAATAACAGGGCTATCTGTTTTTCGGCTCCCCTTACATCCCCCCTTTTCACGGCTCGTCTTATCTTTATCAGCCTGGAATGTACATTTATCCATTTCCGCTGCCTTATGAATATTTTCTCCTCATGCTTATCCTCGTCCGTTTCCGCTGATATATCGAACCCTCCCAGCCTGAAAGACCTGACGATCCTGCCCATGTGGTCGCGTGTTTCAAGTTCCCTTACCTTGAGACGCGCTTTCAGCCTCTGCATCCTGAAAGTAAGTTCTTCTTCCAGAAGTTTCGAGCTGTTAAGCGCCCCCCAAAGCGTGTTGAGAGACGCGTTCCTGATCATCTGCGGGACTTTCAGTCCGCTTTTCCCCGAAAGCA
>WJMG01000057.1 GCA_014728075.1 Candidatus Omnitrophota bacterium
AAGCGGATATCTCCAGAAGGCGCAGGAATACCTGGACGAAGGCAGATACTCGAGGGCGAGAAGCTACGCGGAGAGGGCGCTGGATGTCGAGGAGAACGAGGCGGCAAGCGAGATGCTGGCGCGTATAGGCCGCGAGGAATCTGAAGCCGAGGCGAAAGAGAGAGCCGAAGAGAAAGCGCGAGAAGAAGCGCGGTTAGAGGCCGAGCGTGAAGAGGCGGCGCGCAGGCAGGCGGAAGAAGAAGCGCGGAGAAAGCAAGAGGCAGAAGAGCTGAAAGCGCGTGAACTTGAAAGGTCTTTGAGGGAGAGAGAAAGAAGAGAAGCGCGCGAAGCTAAAGAGAAAAAGAGAGTGGATTCTCTTCTTTCAAAAGCGCGCAAATACCTTTACGATGAAGAATATGACCAGGCCCGTAAATACTCATATATGGCCCGTGAGATATCCCCTGATAACGCCGAAGCGGCCGAGATAATCACCATGATAAACAAGGCGGAGATGTTCGGAGCCACAAGAGAGATCATGAGAGAGTCGAGCAGCCGTTTCGATGCAGCGAAAGAGCCAGCGGGCGGTCCCGACCCGTATTCCCGGAGCGACGAGAAGAACTGGTTCCAGGAACTTCTGGGACTGGGCAAGGAAAAAAAGGATATAGAACTCGGCGGGCGGTATGTGAAAGATAAAGTATATACCATGGACGAATGCGTTCAGATAGCCCTTAACCGGAGCCAGCGGATGAATATGGCCAATAAAATGGTCAAGCTGGCGGAGATGAGGATATGGGAGACAAGAAGAGAACTTCTTCCGGATGTAGCTTTCAAATATGAAATATCTACCGGTAAGATAACGGCGGATGGATATAACCGGCATTACAGGGGCAATAAATACGGGTTTGAGCTGAAACACACTGTCTTTGACGGCTTTTCCCAGTTTTACGAGACCAGACAATCCCAGGTGAACTACGAGATAAACCTGCAGGAAAGACAAAAGATCAGCAACGAGGTAATAAGCGACACCAAGACGGCTTATTACAGCCTGGATAAGACACGCAAGGCTCTTGATATACAGGATAAGCTGAAAAACAAGGTAAACGAATATCATTCTATCGTTGAAAGAGCCTACCAGCAGGAGGTGGTTTCCAGAGAGGAATACCTGAAGGTACGGGGGCAGAACCTGCAGACGGATTTCCAGCACACCTCGGCGGTGGAAGACCTTGAGCTGGCCGAATTGATACTTTTCCAGGCCATGAACCTTGAGCCGGAAGACAGTATAGAGATCGTTCCCGTTGAAAGGCCGAAGGAATATGTGCAAATAGGCCTGGAAAACTGCTATGAAGTCGCTCTGGCGAATAACCCGGAGTTCAGGATAAAAGAGAAATATATAGATTACTATAATTTCGAAAGAAAGATGGTAAAGGCCAAAGGGCTTCCGAAAATAGATTTTGACGGGAATTTCGGCGCCGCTATTGAGCGTTATGAGCCGATGTTCCTTCCGGCCGATTACCAGAGCGACAAGGCGGGTAACCCCATAAGGGCTCACAGGGGGCTTGAATCCGAGTGGTATGCCGGTGTAAAGGGAACGCTCCCGATCTGGGGCAATACGCTGGAATACAATTATGTAAGGGAAAAATGGGCTCCGACCGTTTCCGCTTTCCGTGGTTCCGAAACGGCGACCAGCTATTTTACTTTCAATTTACTGGATAACCTCTCTCATTATTCGAACCTGCAGGAGGCCAAGGTGGGGTACGAGAGGTCAAAATACGAGTACCTGAAAGCAAAAAAAGACCTTCTGGTCGAAGTGAAGGAGAACTACTTTAAGTACCGGAAAGCTCTTTTACAGGTCGATGTAGCTAACAGCCAGTACGAACATCAGAAGATGCTGCTGGATATACTCGAGGAAAGACGGCGTTTCGGAGAGATGGAGATGTCCCGCATAATCGAGGAATATATTAAATTTTCGGAATACGAATTCGGCCTGATAGCTGGTGATTTCGACTATTTTATCTCTCTCGTTAACCTCAACGCCAGCCTGGGTATACCCAACTATTTCAGGTCTTTTCAGGAGGACAGGCAGCTTGAGAAATTCGAACACGAATTTATAGGGCACATAAAAAGAACCCCATTTGCCGGCGGGGAAGTGCCTGAAGGAAAGCGTATATCTTCCCGGGACAGGAAAAAGGCCGAAAGCTATCTATCCAAAGCCAGAGGGTATCTTGAAAGGAACGATAAGACCAGGGCTATCAGGTATATACAACAGGCTTTAGCCGTCGACCCCACCAATGAAGAGGCCCGGGAATACCTGGAGTATCTGGAAGAGTAGTTTGAGCTTGTACCGGGTACGAAGCCGAGGCGGTACCTGTTCCCACCCCTCAATTAAGTATTTACCCAAAGATCCGAAAAACCAAACCTACTCAAAATTTTCTCTTAAAGCATTTTTAATAAAAGAGTTAGAGTAAATTGCTGTGTTTGCATAATATAACAATTTATAGCAAGAGCGTTCATAAGAAAAAAAATAAGCATAAAAATTTGCATTTATATATTTTTGATGATATATTTTGTCAAGATTATAAAAACTTAGCAACCCTCTTAAAGAGGGATTGGAGGATCATGGCTAAGCAGGAATACACAAATTCGGATGGAAGCAGGCGGACACAGATTATGACGCCAAAGGAAGCGGCAAAATATCTGGGTCTTCACCTGGTCACCGTTTATCGGCTGATCAAGAAAGGAGAGCTTCCCTGTTTCAAGGTAGGCGGCCAATGGCGTTTCAAGAAAGATCTTCTGGACCATTGGATAGAGGGAAGAACCGAAAATAACAACGAAGCTTAATACAGATATGCTTGATAAGAAGTTCACCGCCGAAAGGTGGTATGTCCTATACACTAAACCCAGGCATGAAAAGTTCGTGGAAGACCTTTTGCTGAAGAAGGGGATAGAGGCTTTTACTCCCAAGGCAACTTTTCACAGGAGATGGTCGGACCGGGGAAAGACCGATCGGGAGCCCGTATTCAAAGGCTACTGTTTCGCGAGATTTCCACTGAAGGATAAAAGGAACATAATTTCAGCTGTCGGTGTCATGGATATAATAAACTTTAATAATGAATATCCGCCGGTTGAAGATGAAGTGATCGAATCCCTAAAGAAACTTACCGATAAAGACTTGAAGCTGGACCCCTGTCCGTATATACAAAAAGGCGACAGGGTATCGATAAAGCGGGGCCCTTTCAAGGGAGTAGAGGGTTTTGTCGTTCATAAAAAGAACAGAAATACCACACTGGTAGTTTCGGTGGATGCTATAGGCGCTTCCGTTAAGTGTGACATAGACGCGGATCTCGTAGACCCGGCCGGCGGATACGGGGGTGAAGTGCTGGAGGCGGAGGTAAAGATCCATAATTGACCGCCTTCGGCGTTAAGGAAAAAGCAAAACGAGTCGCAGGATCTAAAGGCTGCCGAAGACCAGAGCTCCCCGGGAATTCTCCGGGGCAAAGAGCGAAAGGCAAACAGGCGAAGCAAAGGACGCGGTAATCTCAATTTTGAGGTACTCAGTACGCGATACGCGGTACGAATAATTTATGGAGGAAAAATGAAAAAAGCGCTTATTACGGGTATAACGGGACAGGACGGTTCTTATCTCGCGGAATTCCTTCTCAAAAAAGGATACGAGGTCCACGGGATAATACGGAGGGCCAGCGGGTTCAACACTCATCGGATAGACCACATTTATGTAGACCCGCACGACGAGCACGCCAGGATGTACCTTCATTATGGAGACCTCGCCGATCCCGGGCTCATCACCGAGATAGTCTGGAAGATACAGCCGGATGAGATATACCATCTGGGCGCCCAGTCCCATGTCAGGGTATCGTTTGACATGCCCGAGTTCACGAGTGATATAACCGGACTCGGTACCACGAGGATACTGGAAGCAATACGCAGGAGCGGAATAAAGACGAGGTTCTACCAGGCATCTTCTTCGGAGATGTTCGGCGCTTCTATGCCTCCCCAGAAAGAAGATACGCCTTTTTATCCCAGGAGCCCGTACGCGGTGGCCAAGGTATACGCCTACTGGATGACCGTCAATTACCGGGAGGCTTACGACGAATTTGCCTGCAACGGCATACTTTTCAACCACGAAAGCCCGAGAAGGGGGCAGACTTTCGTTACCAGAAAGATCACAAGGGCCATAGCGAACATGCTGAAAGGGGACCAGCATAAAATATATCTGGGCAACCTCGAGGGAAAGAGGGACTGGGGGTTCGCCCCCGAATATGTGGAATGCATGTGGCTCATGCTGCAGCAGGAAGAAGCGGACGATTATGTCATAGGCACCGGGAAGAGTTATTCGATAAGGGAGTTCCTTGTGAAGGCGCTGAACTACGCGGGAGTCGAGATCGAGTGGCGCGACAGCGGAATAGAAGAGAAAGGCGTTGTCAAAAGCGTATCTAAAAGGTGGAACGGGCACCTGGCCCCGGGAGATATAATCGTAGAAATAGACCCCAAGTATTTCAGGCCTACCGAAACAGCCGAGCTAAGGGCGGATTTTTCCAAGGCCAGAAAAAAACTGGGATGGTCCCCGCGCACGGACCTTGACGATCTGGTCAAGATAATGGTCGACTACGATATCAAGCTCGCGGGTCTTGAAGCTCCCGGTGAAGGTGTGAGCATATGCAGGGACAAAGGGTTCGATTACACGGAGCATAAGTTCTCATTCTACGCAAGGATAAACGAAGGGTCTTAAGACCCTTCGTTTATCCTTGCAGGTCTAGGTCAAGGTCTAGGTTTAGTTCTAGAGCTCAAACTAGACCTAAACCTGTTTTGTTGGTAGTAGTTTAGATTTGTGAAACAAAATATGCGATACCAGTTCTCAAGAAGCGGTCCATGGGACCGAGATGGCGGAGCTATGTCCGGGTCTCACATTTTAACGCAGGGTCATTCAGCAGGGAAGTCTTTGAAAACTAAGCTCTTCTGACTCAAATGATACATCGGATCAAAATGAAGAAAATGCTGGTTACAGGTTCGTCAGGGCTGGTCGGGTCGGAAGTCTGTACATATTTTTCGGGGAAAGGCTGGAAGATCCACGGGATAGACAACGATCAGAGAGCGGTATTCTTCGGCCCGGAGGGTGATACAAGGTGGAACCAGGAACGGCTTCAGGAGATGCTCGGAGATAATTTCATCCACCACGAAATGGATATACGGGACAGGAATGCCATCCTGAGGCTTTTTGAACAACTTAAACCCGGCGCGATAGTCCATTGCGCCTCACAGCCTTCACACGACAGGGCCGCGGCGATACCCTTTGAGGATTTTGACACCAATGCCGTCGGCACCATGAACCTGCTTGAAGCGGCGAGAAGGTCCTGCGCGGAAAGCCCGTTCGTCCACATGTCGACCAACAAGGTGTACGGGGATGCCCCCAATTACATTAAGATGAAAGAACTGGAAAAAAGATGGGATTACGACGATCCGGAATATTCCGAAGGCATACCCGAAGATCTAACGATCGACCATTCGACACATTCACTTTTTGGGGCTTCCAAGGCAGCGGCCGATATAATGGCCCAGGAGTACGGCAGGTATTTCAATATGCCGGTTTGCTGTCTCAGGGGGGGGTGCTTAACGGGGCCTAACCATTCAGGCGTTGAACTACACGGGTTTTTGAGCTACCTGATAAAATGCAACCTGGAAGGCAAGGTCTTCCACATCTATGGATATAAGGGAAAACAGGTGAGAGATAACATACATTCACTGGACATAGCCCGTTTTGTAGAATTTTTTATTGAAGATCCCCGCCCGGGAGCTGTTTATAACCTGGGAGGAGGCAAGAAGAACTCGTGCTCAATACTTGAAGCATTTGATATGACCGAGAGGATGACAGGGAGAAAGATGCTGTACGATTATGTCGAAGAGAACCGCATAGGCGATCACATCTGTTATTATTCAGACCTACGCAAGATGAAAGAACATTATCCGGAATGGGCAATAAAAGTTCCGCTCGAGGAGATCTTCAGACAGATAGTAAATGCCTGGAAAAAAAGGGTCGTGAGTGAATAGAGAAAACGGTTATCAGTGTTATAAGGACCACGCCCGGCAGTACATGGTTCTATGATCTGCTGTATTTGAGTTAAATAAATTATCCGTTCATTCGAGGAGAAACAATATGATCGATCTGAGAAAAAAACGAATATGCGTGACAGGTGGGGCGGGTTTTCTGGGAAGCCATCTCGTTGAAAAATTAGGGGAAAAGGGGTGCGGCGATATCTTCGTACCGAAAGTCGAAGAATACGACCTTGTGAGGATAGAAGATATTAAGCGAATGTACGACGACGCCAAGCCCGATATTGTCATACATCTTGCCGCTGTTGTCGGGGGCATAGGCGCGAATAGAGAAAACCCAGGAAAATATTTTTATGACAACCTCATGATGGGAGTGCAGCTTATAGAAGAAGGGCGTCAAAGAGGTATAGAGAAGTTCACGGCGCTCGGAACTATCTGCTGTTATCCAAAATTTACGCCGGTGCCGTTCAGGGAAGAGGACCTCTGGGATGGCTATCCGGAAGAGACCAACGCGCCATATGGTCTCGCGAAGAAGATGCTTCTGGTGCAATCCCGCGCGTACCGCCAGCAGTACGGTTTTAATTCGATATTTCTCATGCCGGTCAACCTTTACGGGCCCGGAGATAATTTTGATCCCAAAAGTTCACATGTTATTCCGGCCCTTATCAAGAAATGTTTCGATGCCGTAGACGAGGGAAAGGATGAAATAGTCGTATGGGGTACAGGCAAGGCCACCAGGGAATTCTTTTATGTGGAAGACGCGGCCAGGGGAATAATCATGGCTACCGAAGATTACGATAAATCCGAGGCGGTGAACCTCGGGGCCGGTTTTGAAATTTCCATAAAAGAACTTGTGGAAATAATAGCAGAGCTTACCGGGTTCAAGGGAAAGATCACCTGGGATACATCTCAGCCTGACGGCCAGCCCAAAAGGTGCCTGGATACCACCAGGGCCGAGAAAGAATTCGGATTCAAGGCGGAAATGCCGTTCGAGGAGGGGCTTAAGAGGACGGTGGAGTGGTATAGAGCTATTAGCGTATAGCGTATAGGGTACAGGGGATAGGGTATAGGTAATGAAGAATGAGGAATGAGAGATGAGGAATGAGAGATGAGGAATGAGAGATGAGGGATGAGCAAGACCGTGGAAACACCTTTGGCATAAGTAAAAAGTTAAAAGTAAAAAGTAAAAAGGATAGGAAGTCTCTAGGATAGGGAATGGGGAATGAATAATGAGGGATGCTTGGGGGAAGGACAAAGGGC
Source organism: Candidatus Omnitrophota bacterium (assembly GCA_014728075.1). GTDB lineage: Bacteria > Omnitrophota > Gorgyraeia > Tantalellales > Tantalellaceae > WJMG01. The sequence continues at coordinate 7,306 of WJMG01000057.1, forward strand.
GAAGGGCAAAGGGTGAGCGTCAAGAGTTCAGGTGTCCGGTAACGGGTCATGGGTGTCAGGTTAACCCTTTACCCGAAGCCCGATACCCGTTGCCTGAAACACTGTCATTGCGAGCGACCGAAGGGCGAAGCCCCAATTCACAGACATTTCCTAAGCTGATATCTGAGATCTGATGTCTGAAAGCTGAATAACATGAAAATCACCGTAGTCACAATAGTCAAAGATAATGTAAAACACATCGAGGAATGTATCAAGAGTGTTCTCGCGCAAAATTATCCCGCGATAGAATATATCGTGG
>WJMG01000058.1 GCA_014728075.1 Candidatus Omnitrophota bacterium
CCGTCGTTCACCGCGACCTCTATCCAGGTCTCGTCCACATATATATCCCATTCCATTTTTTCGCGGATCTCTCTCAGGATCTCATCATCGGAGCGGTCGCTCCGGTATCTTACGCTTACGGCGTTGTCCAGTTCCCGCACGCCCTTTACCCTTTTGACCACTTTTCCGGCAAGCTGTTTTTCCGCCCAGGAATTCACTGTGCCCGAAAGCGTCACGGTCCCGTCCTCTACGGCCACTTTTATCTCGTATCTTTCAGTGGCGGGGTTGAAAGAAAGCGCCTCCAGGGCATTTTGTCGCACCTGTTCGTCCGCCTCTTTAACGGGCTTCACTTTTATCCGGTTGACGACGCTTTTCACGCCTTTTACTCTTTTCGCTATTTCAGCGCTTCTTTCCTTCGCCAGGATATTGTCCACCGTTCCGGTCATAGTGACTATTCCCGCGTCGGTCTTCACATCCACCAGATGTGAGGAAACTCCCGGGTCGAACAAAAGCTCGTTGTTCACCTGATGAGTGATGTCCCTGTCGCTTATGTCCTTTTCCCGGGAATACGAATCCGGGCCGTATAAGCAAAACACCATCAAAGCCGTGAGGCAAACAGCTAAAGCCTTTATGTTTTTATCCGTGAACATCTCTTCCTCCTTTTTTGCCATTATCCCTTTATTGCTTCATTGACCATCTGGCTGGCGTAACCCCACTCGTTATCGTACCAGCTCATGACCTTCAGAAGGTCCCCGTCCACTACCCTTGTCATATCGGGGTCAACGATGGAAGCCCTCGGGTCCTTTACGATGTCCGAGGAGACTACGGGTATTTTCGCCACGCCCAGCACTCCCGTGTACCTTTCCGTGCCGGATTCTTCTATGAAGATCGAATTGACCTCCTCCGGCGTAACGGGCCTTTCCGTGAGGAAAACCATATCGGCCACCGAGCCCACCGGAACGGGAGCCCGTACGGCCACGCCGTCGAACTTACCTTCGAACTCCGTAAGCACTTTTGTAGTGGCTTTCGCCGCGCCAGTGGAAGTCGGCACCAGATTACAGGCCGCGGCTCGCCCGCGCCTCCATTTCTTCGCGGGGGAATCCACTATAGCCTGGGTCGAAGTATAAGCGTGTATGGTCGTCATGACCGCTTTCTTGATCCCTATCCTTCTGGAGAGCACCTCCACAACAGGCGTGATACAGTTAGTCGTGCAGCTGGCGCAGGAAAAGACCTCGTCTCCCTCGCCGGAAGCGTTGACCCCGTGTACCACATTCGTGACCTCGGGGGATTTCGACGGAGCGGACAATATGGCTTTTTTCGCCCCTGCCTTTATGTGTTTCTCCAGGTCCTCTTTTTTGGTGAATACTCCCGTGCATTCGAAGACCACATCGATGTCCATTTCTTTCCAGGGCAGGTTTGAGGGGTCTTTTTCGTTAAGAAGCGGATATTCCTTTCCGTCTACGCAAAGATTTCCGTTATCGTACGAAACCTCTTTTTCGTATCTTCCATACACCGTATCGTGCTGAACAAGATACGCCAGGTTGTCCGCCGGAACCAGGTCGTTAAGCGCGGCCAGTTCCAGTTCGGGCCTTTCGAGGATTATCTTGAGCGTGGCCCGTCCTATCCTTCCCAGTCCGTTTATCGCTACGCGTGCCATTTCGTGCCTCCTTTGAACGCCGGCCGCGGCCTTCTATATATTCTGTTCCCCGGGGCGTTCTTTTCAGGTCCATTTTTCCTATTATCGTGTCCGTGTTCTTTCCGGGATCTTCCCGGCCGGAGAGCCTGTAAAACCGTTCCGGCATTTCCCTCTGGAACTTTCTGATGGCCGGGACCGTCTTCTTTTGGTATTCGTCCATTCTTTCCTTCAGATTTGCGGGGCTGTCGTCCCCGCGGCGCACCAGCATCTCGCCGTCTATGTCGCAGACCCCCTCCCGGGCCGGAGGGTCGAAATGCACATTATAGGTCCGGCCGCAATAAGAGCAGACCCGCCTTCCGCTTATCCTTTTCTCGGCTAACTCATAGGGCACCTCAAAGAGGAAAACACCGGATACTTCCAGATCGAGTTCAGCGCTCAGACCGAGAAGCTGATCTTTTTCCTCCATGTTCCTGGGGTACCCGTCAAAAGCGACGGCCGGTTTGCCTGAAGAGGCTATCTTTTTCTTAACGATCTCTCCGACCAGGCCCGAAGGAGCGAGCATCCCTTTTTCTATGTACGGGGCCGCTTTTCTGCCTTCTTCCGTGCCTTTTTCCGCCTCCTCTCTCAAAATACGGCCGGTCTTGATCTCTTCGCAGGAAGTTTCTGCGGAAAGTTTCCCGACCACCGTGGTCTTCCCGCTGCCCGGCGGGCCCACGATTATCATCCCCTTTTTCCTCATTCTTTTCCTTTCGTTTTTTGGCTCTCAATAAGCGCCGGGAACGGCCCAGTACCCGGCGAAGATCGCGAAGACCAGAAGGAACACGAGCATCCAGAAGAACAGATCAAAAACGCTTTCGGCCTTTTCCTTCTGCTTTTCTCTCTCTCCGGCTTCTTTTATTGACAGAGGCGTTCGGGGCGGCATTGCCACGACCAGCACCAGAGCCACGATCACCGCCAGTATAAGAACGCTCAGCCAGGAAACCCCGAAGAAGACCGGCCCTGCCGTTATGAGCCAGACGCTTCCGGCCCACGAAACGAGGAATATCACGATGAAGAACATCCATACGGCGCCCCAGGGGCCTCTCTTCTTCAACGCGATCGCGAATATGCCCGTGACCGCCATGGCTATGAGCAATGCGAAAATTATTTCCGCGAGCACCTTGTCCTCCTTTCAATTGCCGTTATTCCACAATGGACGGTGAGCTTGCGATGCTTATCTCGTCAGCCCTTTCGGACTCTCCGGAACAGGTAACCGCAAGGCGGTCCATGCTGGCCATGCGCCTGCTGATCTGCTTGAACTTCTTCCTTACGGACTTTTCCCTTTCCTCGAGGAACTCTCTTCGTTTTTTGTTGTTTTCGTGTGTCATGACTACACCTTAACAGAGGCTCCCGTTAAGCGCCATTGTCTGTTTCACCCTTTTCTTGACCTTTTTCTACGGAGACGCGTTCCGGGATCGTTATCGTCCGCCCGAACGGACCATGGGAACGAACCTGACAGGCATCAGTTTTTTTCTCTCCACTCTTCCTCCGGCCTTCTTCGTTATGAATACGAGCTCCTGATAAAATCTGCCGGCGGGAACTATCATTCTGCCGCCCGTTCTAAGCTGCCGGATCAGCTCTTCGGGTATTTGCGGCGGCGCGGCTGTCACTATTACCGCGTCGTACGGGGCGTGTTCCTTCCAGCCCTCATAGCCGTCGCCGTATTTGACCTTCACATTATCGTATCCCCGCCGCTCGAGGGTCCGGCGGGCTTGCTCGGCCAACTCCCCGATTATCTCCACCGAGTAAACCTCACCGGCAAGCTCCGCCAGAACGGCAGCCTGGTAACCGCTTCCCGTACCTATTTCCAGCACACGATCCGCCGGATCCAGATCAAGAGCCTGGGTCATGTACCCTACAATGAATGGCTGTGATATGGTCTGTCCGTAGCCTATCGGCAAAGGCCGGTCACTGTAAGCCGCACCCTTCACGGCTTCCGGAACGAAAAGATGCCTCTTCACCTTAAGCATGGCGTTTATTACACGCGGGTCGTCCACCCCGCGCGCCTTGATCTGTTCTTTCACCATTTTTTCTCTCCTCCGGCGGAAAGTCATCTCTTGGTCCCCGTTTTCCGACGCGAAAGACGCGGGAAACGCCGCCGCGAAAAGCAGGGCCGCCGCCGTCATCGTTTTCATACACTTCTTCATTTGCTTCTCCCCGTTAATAAATACACCGGTATCCCCGAAACGAGAATGACGGTCCCCGTCAGGGAAGCCGTACCTCTTGAGACGAATGTCACTGCCGCCAGGATCGCCGAAACGGCAGAAAACACCAAAGGGGTGAGAGGATAACCCCATACCCTGTAAGGCCTTTCCATCTGCGGATATTTTTTGCGAAGCACAATTACTCCCGCGGCCGAAGCCGCGAAGAAAGCCCAGAAGACGAATCCCGTAAAATAAAGAAGCCTGTTGAAGTTCCCCCAGAATATCAGCAGAAGGGACCAGGCCGAAGTGACCCCGAGCGCCCGGAGCGGCACGCCCGTCCGGAAGTTCATCCTGTTCATGAACGCGAAGAGGGAGTTGTCCCTGCCGGCGGCGTACATTATCCTGGAACCCGTCATCAGCATGGCGTTCACCGCGGCCGCCGAAGAGACCACTATAACGGCTTCCAGGATCTTTTGCCCGTACCGCCCGGATACGATATTAAAAACGCGTGAGGCGATAAGCCCGCTTCGCGCTATTTCCCCGGCAGGGAAAAGGTAGATGTAAAGCGCGTTCACGGCAACATAAAGAACGGTGATCGATAATATTCCGGTCATTAAAGCGAAGGGCAGGGTCTCGGGCGCCTTCCTGGTCTCGCCGGCCATGTAGACATTCTCGTGCCATCCTCCGAAGGTCCAGAGAACGGGTATAAGCGCCAGGGCGAATGCCGCCGGCAGGGACCTGTCGGGCACGCCTTCTCCGGAAAAATGCGCAAGGTCTCCGGCTCCCGAGGAAAACCCCAGCACGAGCATAGCGCCCAGGGAGGCTATTTTGGCGGCCACGAAAATGTTCTGGACGCCTTTTCCGTATTTCATTCCCGCCATGTTAACGAGGGCCAGCAGGACCACGCAAAGCGCGGCGTATATTTTAACCGGCCCCGTTCCCGCGCCCAGAAAAGAAGAGAGGTATTCCCCGAAGATAAAAGCAAGGGCCGCTATTGAGCCGGTCCTGATGACCAGCAGTTCCGACCATCCGAAAAGAAAGGCCGGCAAAGCCCCGTACGCTTTCCGAAGATAAACATAGGTCCCACCGCTTCGCGGCATGGAAGAGGAAAGTTCGGCGTAACAGAGAGCCCCCAGGGCGGAGATGACGCCTCCCGCGGTCCATGCCGCGATGATAAGCGCCGGCGAAGCAAGGAGTTCGGCTACAGTAGACGGGGTCCTGAAAATGCCCACACCTATGACTATCGCTATAACGATAGCGACCGAATCCCACCTACCCAGGCTTTTTTTCATATGTCCGTTAGTCGCCCCCGGCATTCGTTTTCTCTCCCCTTTTATGTTCCCTCAGGCTTTTCAGCATGCCTGCGATCCTGCTTTCCGCCGCGTCGAGCAGTTCCGCGGGCGGACGGAACTGCGCGGCAAGAACGGCCAGGCCCATGAGAAAGAAAAGGAACCCGGGTCCGGGCGCGACCGAAAGTACCAGCGCTATTATCCAGAACACTCCCGCGAGAAGGAACATCATCGCTTTCACCAGCGGATTGCCGGACCGGAACCTTTGGTGGTACGCCGAGAACCTTTTGCCCGGCTCGCCTTCTATTACCTGTTTCGCCCGCTCTTTCGCGAACTCCGGCAGCTTATCTATGAACGCGTTCCTAGGCATTGACTATCTCCCCTCCGTTGGGGTGTAGCACCTGACCCGTCATGTAGGATGAATCCCTGCTCGCCAGGAACACATAACTGGGGGCCATCTCCTCCGGCTGGCCGGCCCTTTTCATGGCGGTCTGCTCTCCGAAACTTTTCATGTATTCCGCCGGGAAGGTAGAGGGTGTGAGCGGCGTCCATACTGGGCCGGGAGCGACGGCGTTCACCCTTATTTTCCTTTCCGCCAGCATCCTGGCGAGGGACCTCGTGAACGCTATCTCCGCGCCCTTTGTCGCGCTGTAATCCAGCAGATGCGTGGTGCCCCTGTAAGCCACTACGGAACTGGTGTTTATGACTGTATCGCCTTCCGCAAGATGCTCCATGGCCGCGCGGGTCAGATAAAAATACGAAAAGATATTGGTCTTGAAGGTCCTTTCGAGCTGCTCGTCGGTAAGGCTTTCGATATCGTCCTGGAACGGCTGATGAGCGGCGTTATTAACGACGATGTTCAGACCGCCGAAAGTCTCGACTGTCTCTTTCACGGCCTTCCCGCAAAAAGAACTGTCCCCGGCGTCCCCGGAGATAAGAAGGCACCGTGCCCCCTCTTCCTCCACCATCCCGGAGGTGCGGCGGGCGTCCTCGTGCTCATCGTAATATATTATGGAGACATCCGCGCCTTCCCTGGCAAAGAAGATGGACACGGCCCTTCCTATCCCGCTGTCGCCCCCGGTCACGATAGCCTTCTTGCCTTTCAGCTTTCCGCTTCCCTTATACCACTCTCCCTTGCACAAAGGCCTCGGATACATTTCCTTTTCCAGCCCCGGGTCCCTTTTCTGATGCTGGGGAGGGAATTCTTTCGGCATTTTCTTCATAATGCTCTCCTTATGCAGGTTATAATGTTGTTTTCAGCAAGCCAAGCGGAAAAGCACGGTATTATCTTTCCCGGCTTTTCCCATTTTTTCCTGCCCGAGCTTCGAGCTCTTTCGTCCGGAACACCTCTGAAAACAGGCCTTTTCCCAGATGCCGGACCAGGTGCTCCCGGAACCCCGGAGAACTTAGGCCCGGATGCCCGGCGTCCCTTATGCTTTCAAGCTGTTCATAGAAGTGTTCCCTTATTTCCATCATCTCTTTCTCGGTTCCTTCTTCCGTCTCGGGGGAGATATCGTGCAGGGGGGTCTGTGCTATATTGGAAACCGCCATCGGGAAAAAGCGTCCCCGGGGAGTGATCCTTCCGATCTCCGCTATCCACCTTTTCCCCGGAGCGGGAAGGCTTATGTACCGGCTTTCGTTATCGTCCATGAGGTCGTATTGAAGAGCGGTCTTCTGGGCATACGCCCCCTCTTCAGTTATCTGCCGGAGGCGCAGCACCTTTATGGAGACCGCATCTCCATGCCTACTTATCTCTTCCTTCGTTCTTTCTTCGGTGCCGCCGGATATGTCCCAGTAGGTGAATACGGTCCAGGGATCCCTTACAAGAAGCATTATCCTGTCGTCGCCGTACCCGTCCGGAAGACTGAACCCGCCGGAAGCCCGCTCCGTAAAGAGTTTTTCCCCGGAGCCTCCTTTTCCCGCTTTTTCAAAAGAACTTTCAGCGTTCATGATATCCCCCTGTAAGTTGTCTTCCTCCTACGCTGCTCTTCATAATAAAACGCGCGCTTTACTTCTATAATATATTTTCCTTAATATACGCGTCGCGGACAACCGGTAACATCCACTTTATATTGACTTTTTTCGTCTTCGGCGAAAGTGAGGCTTGATAGAGGCGCAAGGCGTCCTGGCCTTCAGATGTCCGCCATCAGCTGTCAGCCTCCCATGTGTCAGAGTGTCAGCCTTCGGCAGGAGAGAGGCTCGCGGCTAAAGGTGAAAGTAAAAACGATCTCGTCCGTCAAAGGTATTCCGGCGCTCAGACACCCGAACTCGCGTGTAGCTCGTTCGGAAACTCGCGGCGGACCACCTTTAACGGACTCGTAA
>WJMG01000059.1 GCA_014728075.1 Candidatus Omnitrophota bacterium
GTCGTCAAGATCGAAGCCCAGTTCCGACATGGCCTCTTCAGCCTCTTTTTCAAGCCCGAGGTTAAGGATGTTATTGTACAAAAGCCTTCCGGGGAGGAACTCCAGCGAAAGATAGTATACTCTTTTCCCGTTCTCGTCGTGATATCTCTGCTGCGTCAATATCCATCTTTCAATGAGCCTGTCCCTTATCGTCATGGCAAGAGACTTGAAATTATCGTAAGCCGTGGAATTATAGATATCCTTCGCCAGTGAATATTTCCTGTTGCGCAAAAAATCCTCTTTAAGGTCCTTAACGACCCCGGGATAAATGTCCTTTTTCGTCATTTTCCGTTTCCCTTCGTTTTCAGCGGAGGAGAGAACCCGATGAAGTTTTTTATTTCCTCAAAAGGCCGAGCACATCTTTGACCTTTGCCGTCGCCACCGCGACCACGGTGTCCGCTCCGCCGTAATACACGAAAAGTTCATCCTCGATGACCACTGCCCCGCAGCTGAAAGTCACATTCGGCACCACACCGGATACTTCGTAATCCGTTTCCGGCTCGAGAAAAGGTTTGTCGTACCTTCCTATGACCCTGGCCGGATCTTCAAGGTCCAGCAGAGCAAGGCCCAGACGGTACTGCATTTTCCTGTCGACGCCGTGGTAGATCACGATCCATCCTTCTTCGGTCTTAATAGGCGGAGCGCCGCCGCCTATTTTGAAATATTCCCATTCAAAGCGCGGGCTCATGAGGATCCTGTGGTCGACCCATGTCTTCAGGTCATCGGAATAAGCTATCCACATATGGGGGGGTATCCTGTGTATCAGGACATACCGCCCCCCGACCTTTTCCGGGAAAAAACAGGAGTTCTTGTTATCGACCATGTAGAAAGGATAATACCTTTCGCCCCAGTTCCATTTCTTTTCCAGAAAATCGTCCACCGATATGGAGGTGATGCCGATCTGCACCCGCTGCAGGGGGTTTACCATTCCCATGTTCTTTCCGTAAGCCGAATAGTTCATGTATATCCTGTCGCCTATCCTTGTCACCCGGGGGTCTTCAATACCCAGGCATTCCAGATCGTTAACAGGGTCCGGACCGAATACAGGATAATCCAGCCGTTCGTCTATATTGAACCCGTCGCTGCTGGAAGCGTATCCCACACGCGAAACCCCCGGCTTGGACCCCTGCGCGCGGTACAGTATATGGACCTTGCCTCCCTCGTACACGGCCGCGGCGTTGTAGACCATGACAGACTCCCATCCTTCACCCCGTGGAGCCAGTATCGGATTGCCCTTGTATCTTTTAAGAACCATCTCGCGCCTCCTTGGGGCACCGGCCCCCGGTTAAGAGCTCATCGAACAGCTGGAGGAATTTCCCGGCTACCGCGTGCGCTCCGTTCTCTTCCATGTAACCGTCAAAAGCATCCTGATATTCACGGAACCTCCTCCCCCTCTCAAGAACATCCCGTACACAGTCCTCAAGCTCGTAATAATTCCTGTATTTGAGAACTTCCCTGTCAAAAGAATAAACGAAGCTCGAATCCCTGGCGACTATCGGACAGCCGGCGCCCAGGCACTGGAAAACCGTACTCGCCACGACCGCGGACTCCGAAGCCGGCTTATTGTACAACAGGCAATCCGAGGCGTGAAGGTATTTGAAAAGCGTCCGGTGATCCAGGAACTCCTCCAGGACCCGAAGCTCGAACCCCGGACGGCCTTTGACCAGACCGAAAGACTCGATCGCGGCGGAGTTCCTGGATACGACCAGCATCAGTATATCGTGGTCTTTCGCTACCCTGTCGAGAGCCATAAGCGTATCCACTGAATACGCCGCGGCCTGCCCGAAAGAAAGAACGATCTTCTTGTCGCGGGGAAGGCCGAGCTCTTTTCTGGCTCTCTCCCTGTTCCCCGTTCTTTTCGGATATGCCGGGTAAGGTATTACACTGATAACTTCTTCGGGGTATTTGTTCTTGAGAAAATCGAAATACCTGTCGTCGAAACAGACGACCTTATCCCAGGCGAACTGGAAGAATTCAGGTTTGTCGGAGGGTTTGTTATCGTGAATGACCGTGACCGTCCGGGCCTTTTTCTTCACATAAGGGAAAATATCCAGAAGATACTTCATCGGAAGCATCCCCAGATCCTGTGTAATGAAAATGTCAAAGTCCGAGTTCAGGATACCGGAAAAATCGCTCTTCCTGATGTCCTGGTGAGGATATACCGGGAAACACCTGGTAACATATTCCTCTTCCTCTTCGGGAGAAGCGGTTATCGATGTGCCGTGATAGCTATCCCTGTAAAATGTGTATACCTTAAGTTCGATGCCTTTTTTTACCCACTCCCTGCCGACAAGCTCCGCGTGGATCGAGGCTCCCGAATCGGTATTCCACGCGCCCATCATAGCTATCTTCACAATAGCCTCCTTTTGCAAAAAACGCACCGTTAGTGTATATTATATGAGAGTTTACATCCATTATCAAGACAATTGAACCGCACCGCCGGTTCCCTTTCTTCTCTGTTTTTCGCAACTTGCCTGCTTTAAGTATAATTTTGGAACAGAAAGGCTGTTATGTCCAAAGCCAGTAAGGCCAGATCCGCGCAACCCGGGGTCCGCAGGATAGCGATGCTGACACTTCACGGTTATGTCGACGCGAAACCCGTTCTCGGGAAGACAGATACCGGGGGCCAGGTCGTATATGTGCTGGAACTCTCAAAAGCGCTGGCGCGTAAAGGAATAAAAGTGGACATCTATACCAGGAGATTCCAGAAAAGGAAGACCGAGGAAAAGGTCGCCCCGAATGTAAGGATAATCCGCATACCCTGCGGGGGAGACCGCTTCATCAATAAAGAAAGACTTCTGCCTCACCTGGGGAGGTTCGCGGACAATATGCTTAAATATATGGAAAAAGAAGGCCTCGAATACGATATTTTTCACTCCCATTACTGGGACGCGGGATACACGGCGATGAAGGTGACGGAAAAACTGGGACATTTTTTCATCCACACTTTCCATTCCCTCGGAGCGTGGAAAAAAGAACATATGGGAGGAGACCCTAAAAAGGCCGAGAAACTTTACAGGTTCAGGGAAAGAATAAAGAACGAAAAGCTCATTTTCGCCAAAGCTTCGAGTTTCGTGATGACCAGCTCGGCGATGGTCACCTCCTCGAGGAAATATTACGGGTACCGTAAAAAGAACAATGTGGTGATACCCGCGGGGGTGAATGCTTCTTTTTACCGCCCCCTAAAGAAGGGTGAAAAAGACAGGAAAATCGATGTTCCCCGGAATTACGCCTTCTGGGTCGGAAGGTTCGACACGAATAAAGGCCTCGATTACCTTCTTCGCGGCTTCGCGGCGGCCCTTCCGAAGACCAGGGACCTTTTTCTGGTGATAGGCGGCGGCTCGAAGAACCCGAAACCCCGGGAAGAAACTCTCAGGAAAGAGCTGGACCGGATAATAAAAAAGTACGAACTTTCCAACCGCGTCTTCTTCGTCAGGCATATCAAGGACGCCCTTATGCCCTCTTATTACAGACAGGCTGAATTTTTCGTCCTTCCTTCAAAATTCGAACCTTTCGGCATGACCGCGGCCGAGGCCATGGCCTGCGGATGCCCGGTCATAGTGAGCAAAAGAGCCGGGATAAAGAAATACCTGACCTCCGGCAAGAACTGCCTGTCGGTCAATTGCTCTAACAAAGCCGACCTGGGATGGGCCTTCAAGGTCCTGGACAGGAATTCCACTTTCCGTAAAAAGATAGCCAAGAACGGTCTGAAACTGGCGAAAAAGAAGTTCAGCTGGGAAAGCATAGCCGATCAAAGCATGGAACATTACGAAATGGTCATGAAAAACGCGGCGTCCCGCCATCAAAAAAAGCCAGGATCCGCAAGGGAGAGAAGAAAAAACGCCGGCTGAGATGATCCAAGAAAAGCGTTGACCAACTAAAAGAGCTCTTTCCCGGCCATCTTTTACCCTGTTTAACGCTAAAAAGCCCGGGGGCGGACCCCCGGGCTTTTTGATAAGAATTATTCATGCGGATCTATCAAGAAGAAGACTTTGCCGAAGCGGCTTCTTTAGCGGTCTTTTTGGCCATTTCCTTTAGAAGCTGCCTTATCTCGACGGTCGTCATCCTGTCAAGTTCTTCTATATCCGCTCCCATGGCGACGAGTCTCTTCTTCTGGGAGTTTATCCTCTGCACTTTTTTCGCGCCGGTCTTTGTGGGGCGCGATCTGTAATTTTTTCTCGGCTTCATCGTTATCCGGCTCCTTTTCATTGCCGGTGCCCGGAATGGCGGACACCCCGCTTATCTCGTTATCGAAGTAGCTATTATACACAAAACAAAGAGGTTTGCAACCTATTTTATACCGATCGAAAGGATGAAAATATCGTCCTTGAAGGGCATCCGGCCGAAAGACTGAAGCTCTCCCATTATAGCGGAATTTATATCTGAAGGAGTTCCGGCGTGTTCCTTCACGAGGATCTTCTTCACCTTTTCCGCCCCGAATTCTGCGCCCTCCCGGTCAGCGGCTTCCGTGACGCCGTCCGTAAAGAGAAGGATCCTGTCACCCCCCTCCAGGCCAACTTCGTCCTGGCAGATATCGTCACGGCAAAGAGACAGCCCCAAAAGACAGGTCTGCGAGGTCATCTCAACGATATCTCCCCCGGATGCCCTGTAAAGGTACTGGGGGATATGACCGTGGTTCGAGTAAAGCAACCTGCCGGAATCAAGGTCTATCATTCCGCAAAAGGCGCTTAAATAGATATTCATCGATTCAAAATCGTCCTTTATGAAGATATTAAGCTCATTGAGCAGATAACCGGGCTCCGCGCCTTCCTTCGAAAGCCTTTCAAATTCGGCGTGCAGCCTGTTCACCAGAAGGGCCGCGGGAACACCGTGGCCCGTGACATCGGCCATTATGAAGATCAGCTTCCCCTCGTCGATAAAATTATACCGCGCGTAATCCCCTCCCATATAATACGCCGGCAGATATGTAGGGAAAATATCCAGTTTTTCCGTGCTGAGCGGCCGCGGAATAAGCGATCTGTGCACATTAGTTGCAAGCTGCAGTTCTTTGGACATCTGGCCTTCGTTCTCTTCTATTTCCTTGAAAAGAACGAAATTATCAAGTTCCCTCTTTATTTCTTCCCTGCTGATAACATAGCACAACCCGGCCGCTATAAAGAGCGGAACAAGCCCTTCCAGATAATCCCTGAAACTCATATAGATACCCGTACCACGGTACAGGTTATTAACGAGAAAAACATTGACCGAGAAGGCCGCGGCGTGGGCAAAGGATATCACTCCGACCTCACAGGGTGTCCAGGGTATCGTGAACCCTACAAGGAACAACAGGAACATGAAAAAAGCAGAACTCGACTCTACAGAATCCTCGTATGCCACACCCAGCCTGACGGAAAGGACCAGCAGGACCAGTGTAAAAACATAGGCGTTGACCCTGGCGGCTTTCATGGTTGAGGACCTGTGATTGAAATAAAGGAATATTCCCCCGGCGACCAGAAGCGCTATACCTATACCGGCTTCCAGGGCCTTATAAGCATCCGGGTCTATAAGCCAGCTCACTATCGTAGTGAAAAAATACACGCCTACGACGAAAGAAAAGAAAAGTTCCACCCTTTTCTTGATCAGGGATGTCTGGTCGGTGATAAAGTCCTGCCTGTATTTTTCGGGGACTCTTTGTATTATTCGGATCATGGTCAATCGGGTTTCGGGTTCCGGATATCAGGTATCAGGTTTCGCGTGCCAGGTTTCGGGATTAAAACCCGTTTCTGCCGCCTGACGAACTCCAACTGCTCTTATATACTACCTTATAACCATGTTGCGGGCAAATAATTACTTAAAACATACCGTCAACTTGTTTCCTGCCGCGCTGCGTGTTATACTTCAACTGATATGTTAGCGCTCCGAAAGCGCCAACACGGGTAAATCGTGAATTGTAAATAGTAAATTGCACCTGAAGTCCGACTTTATCAGAAATCCAAGACCACTCACCATTTACAATTCACAACTCACAAGATCATTCGATAAACGGTAATTTTCCACCATGTCCGACGCTACCATGAACTATACCTTACTCGGCGGTCTGGCCGCTCTTTTCTCCGCTTTCGCGTGGGCTTTCGACCCGATACTTTTCAAAAAGCTCGGGGAAAGGGTTTCGCCTCTCGGCCTTAACCTGGGAAGGGGCGCGATAGGTGTTCTTCTTTTGTCCGTTATGCTCCTGCCTTTCGGTTTTTCCCCGATACCGGCCAGATCACTTTTCTTTCTGGTCGTAAGCGGCATTTTTGGGATAGCTCTGGGTGATACTTTCTTCTTCATGGGCCTGATGCGGATCGGGCCAAGGCTTTCGATACTGATGGAGACCTTATGCCCCGTTGTAAGCGTGCTTCTGGCCGTGATCGTATTACGGGAAAGGCCGGGGATAGCCGTATGGTCCGGCATAGTGCTTACCATATCAGGTGTCGCCTGGGTCCTCTGGGAACGCGCTCCGAGAGAAAAACTGAAAGAACACTGGGCCCCGGGAGTAAAATTCGGGATATTATCGGTATTGAGCACTTCAGTCGGTATAATTTTTCTCAAGATAGGGGTAAAAGATGTCCCGCCCGTACAGGCTACCGCCGTGAAGCTGTTCGCCGGTACCCTGGGCCTTGCCCTGTGGGGCCTTGTCGGCCTCAAAATAAAGACATGGGTACGGCCTTTGCGCCATGCCGGAACTTTTTCCGTACTCACTCTCGCCGTTGTCATCGGCATATGCGGCGGACTGCTTTTCTCAGTGATCGCGATTAAATACACTATAGCCTCGATAGCCGTTCCCCTCAACTCTACTACCCCGCTTTTCGTTCTTCCTCTCGTCGCCGTCCTTTACAAAGAAAAAATATCGCTAAGGGCTTTCCTGGGCGCCCTGGTCGCGGTCATAGGCATTATTTTGATTTTCCTGCATAGTTAGGTATATTTAATAGAGGCGGAAGACTCCAGGCCGGAGGCAAGAAGCTATGGGCTAAGGCCGGGAGCCCCCTCTTTTTTGCGAAGCGCGATACGGATAAAGGGTTAGGTCTTTTTATGCAGAAACTACTTGAACGGGCACGGGCAAGGATCGAGGATTACCACAGATTACAGGACCTGGGCCTTATATGCAGGCACGGCGATTTTTTCCCTTCGGTGCATTATCCACCCATTACGATGTATCCCCGGATAAGCGAAGAAGATCTTTTCAGGACCTATTCCCCGCCGGAAGACGGCCTTTTTGATGTTTACGCGCATATTCCCTTCTGTATACAGCACTGTATTTTCTGCCACTACCCCGTCAAAACGGGCGGCTGTACGGAGGAAAAAGATAAATACCTGGACGCCATCGAAAAAGAAATGGACCTTTACATGGCCCGGCTCGGTATCGATAAGATAAAGGTCCGTTCTATTCTCGTGGGTGGCGGGACCCCTACCTATCTTTCCCCAAAGCAGCTCGAAAGGTTCCTGAGGTCCTTCACCTCAAGAATGGACACTTCGCAAATGAGCCAGTTCTCCTACGATGTCGACCCCAACAACCTGCTTGGGGAAGAAGGCGCCGAGCGCATGCGAATAATGAAGGACCACGGGGTCGACCGGCTGACCATCGGGCTCCAGTCCATGGACGACGATATACTAAAATTGATGAACAGGGCCCATACTTCCGAAGAAGGGATAAGATCCGTGGAAGTCTCCCGCAAAGCGGGGTTCAAGCTCAACATCGAGTTCATTTACGGCTACCAGGGCCAGACCTTCGAGAACTGGGCTTCCATGATGAAGGAGGCTATAGCTCTCGATACCGACGAAATACAGCTGTACCGCCTCAAAATAATCCCGTACGGCGACTATAAAGGCCCTATAGGAAATTGCTACATACGCAACCCCGAGGATTTTCCGGAACCGGACGAAGCGATAATGATGAAACAGATCGCCATAGACCTTCTTGAAAGTAACGGCTACCACCAGAACCTCACCAGGGTATTCACGAAAAAAAGAGAAGACTACTCGCATTACGCGGATAACCAGTGTTGCAAACTTTACGACGAAATAGGTTTCGGGCTTACGGCCTTCAGCAGCATGAGGGACCGATTCGGGCTCAATACGCAGGATTTCGGAGAATATTACGGCCTTGTTTCCGAAGGTAAGCTCCCGGTCAACCGCGGACTTGTAAGGAACGCCGAAGACCAGTTAAGATGGTGCATAATCCTTCCCCTGAAGAACCGCGAGGTATGGAAGACCTTCTATAACAAACAGACCGGCAAACAACTTGACGCCGTGTTCCGCGAAAAGCGGAACGCCCTGAAAGAACACGGCCTTATATCAGAGGACGACAAGATGATGAAGCTTACCGAGCTCGGCCGTTTTTTCGCGGACGAGGTATGCCAGCAGTTCCACGCTCCCGAGTACATGCCCTTTCCGGAAGAGTCCTACTCGGACGGACCGCTTAACCCGTTCAGGAACAATTCCCCGCTTTAAGACCTTATCTCTTTCTTTCCGGGTTTCTCGAATATGAAAAATATCATTTCGTGGGCCAGAAGTTCTCTCATCAAGGGAGAAAGATGCCTGTAAACCGGCATCTTCCTGAACGACCTGATGCTCTCGAAATGCCGGGGATCACTGTACAGATCGCAGGTTCTTTCGAGCTTGAACCCCGCTTTCGCGTAATTATCTATCACTGCTTTCTCATCGCGGACAAGCCCGAAAAATTTCTCGAAACTCATCTCTCCCTTCCTGTCCCTCTCCTCTTCTCTTAATTCGATAAGCACCAGCTTGCCCCCGGGCTTAAGCGCCCCGTGTATACTTTCGACCATCTTCCGCTGTGTCGCGAAATGCTCCCTGTATGCAGGGTCCGCGAGCTCCTCCCCGTCAACGAGAAGCATCCCTACACAACACAGCAAAGCCATATCCAGGCTTTCTTCGGGCAGTGTTATGTCGTCGCTTCTGTTACGCACTATCTCAATGTTCCCGTACGGGTTAAGCCCCGGGTCGACGAGCCTCCCCCGCAGGAATCTCTCAAGATCCCCGGGAAGGTCATGCTCCACAAGATAGACCTTGCCTTCAGGGCCTACCGCCCGGGCCAGAGGAAAAGTGAAATAGCCCGAAGAACCGCCGACATCGGCGATGATATCTCCCCTGACGGCCCCCATCAATCCGATAGCCTCTTCGGGGTAAAAGACCTTGTCCCTTTCCGGGATGACCATAGCCTCCCAGACTTCCTTTCTTATCGGTGAATGTGAACTCTCTTCTGCGGAGTTATCGCCCGGGGAGGGAATAGCTAAAGAACAAATAACCGTTATGAAAAACAATATTTTTATCATGTTCGACAAGTTCAAGAGATGATAGCGGACCTGTTTTGCTTTTTTGGATAGGTGTTCTCCTCTTTCCGGAAAATAAAAAAGAACATTTCCCTGCCCAGGAAATTCCGTGCCTTTCCCAGTTCACGGAATGCTTCCGACTTCCTGAAATCTCTTACATTCTCAAAATGTTCGTTGCTCCGGAAAATGCCGTGGCTTCCCTCGAAACGGAATCCGGCCTTTCGGAAGATCCTTTTAACCGCTTCCAGGTCAGTAGCCGCGTGGACCAGCGGCCTGCCGTTCACCGAATGTTCCTTTATCTCTTCAGCCGAGGCTATAAGGTCGATCACCACAAGCCTGCCACCGGGCCTCAAAGCCCTGTGAACGCTCCGGATAAGCCTTTCGTGAACGGTCGCCGACGCTCCTTCCTTTTCGAAATAGGGCGTTTCGGTCAACCCTATGCCGGTAAGGCACATGCAGGCCGAATCTATCGAACCCGGTGGAAGCAACACATCATGGCCGTTGTTCCTTAAAAGACGGATATTGTTGTAAGGATTTTCGGCGGGGTCCTTCACTTTTTCGAGCATATAAGACAGGAGTTCCCCCCGGTAGCCGGTATCGATGGCGTAACACATGCCATCCGGGCCGACCTGTTCGGCTATCCTGAAAAGCAGGTATCCCGGGCCGGCTCCTATGTCCGCTATCCTGTCCCCCGGCGAGATCCCCATCAAGCGGATGACCTCTTCGGGATACCATACGCTGTCCCTTTCCGGAATGATCCATTCAGACCAATGCTCGTATTCTAAATCTTCGGAGGCGAGAAGTTCGTTCCGGGAAAGGGCGGAAAAAAAGACAAGAAGAAAAGCGGAAAGAACCAGAAAAGCCGTCCCCGCCGGACGCCAAAGGTTTTTTTTGCCCAAGGCATATGTTCGCGTGTCGCTTCTGGCATCGTTCATCTCACGGATCCCTCCGGTTCGCACGGCCGCCGCGAAAGATCTTTACATATTTTTTACATATAACAATATATACCAATATATATATATCATCAACTTAAAATTCTGTTGCCGAGGTGGTCGGGTTGTGTTAAATTATTCCAATGCTTAAAAAATACAGAAGCTGTATCGATAATTCCCTTAAGACACTCCTGAAAGAGGCCGCGGAAAAACACAACCTTTCCAGTCCGTCGGGGATACTGTTCTCCGGAATAAAGGATTTCCTCCTCAGGAAAGGCAAAAGGATACGGCCTCTTCTATACATCGCCGGGTATAAAGGTTATATCGGAAAAAAGAAATACTCCGAGAAAGACCTGGTGCGTTCGTCACTGGCTTTCGAACTTCTCCATGACTTTCTGCTGATCCACGACGATGTTATAGACAAGGCCGATCTGAGGCGGGGGAAACCGGCCCTGCATAAGTATTTCAATAAAAGACTCGGCCTTTCCGCTTCCAGCGATATAGGAGCTTCCCTGGGGATCGTTGCGGGGGACATAGTCTTTGCGCTGGCGATTGACGCCCTGGGCGCGCTGGAAGCCCCGGCGCGCAAAAAAGAAAGGGCCATGAGCAAATTCCTGAGAGCCGCCGTATCGACCGGAACGGGAGAATACATCGATGTCGTCAACAACATAACCCCGCTTGACAGGGTTTCCCGGAAAGATGTCTTAAATGTATATTCGCTCAAAACGGCCGAATACACCTTTGAAGCGCCTCTGACCATCGGCGCTATGATGGCGGGAGCGCCGGAAAAAGAAGTATCAAAACTTTCAAGGATCGGCATGCTCACGGGACGGGCTTTCCAGGTCCAGGACGACCTTCTGGACCTGTTCGCCTCGAGCAAGGTCATAGGTAAACCGGTGCTTTCAGACCTTGATGAATCCAAAAAAACGCTTCCGGTATGGAAAGCTTATTCCATTCTTGATAAAAAACACAGAACACAACTGCGGCGCATATTCAAAAAAGATAAGAAGACACTGGCGGACCTCAAAAAAGTGCGTTCAATGATCAGGACCGCCGGGGCCGACAAATACTGCCTCGATATGACCTCTTCCCTCCTGAAAGAAGCTGACGGCATTTTCAGAGAGCTCAAGATGAAACACGGTTACAAAAATATGCTCAAGGAATTCATCGATAATTTCTTCGCCAAAACGGAGCTTCTTTACGAGATCATCGGCCCCGCTCCCCGGGGATGATGTTGTTCCCGCTTCGAGCCGTCGGTCCGGGTCCTTAAGATACGACATGAAGATAAACATAGCTAAAAGTTCAGGATTCTGCTTCGGCGTGCGGCGCGCCATCGAGATCTGCCGGGATATAGCCCGGGGGGAAGAGCGCGTATATGTACTGGGGGACATAGTCCATAATTCTTTCGTCGTAGAGGAAATGTCCCGTAAGGGCATCAGAAAGACCAAACGCCTCCTCCCTTCCCATAAAGGCTCCACCCTAATAATAAGGGCCCATGGAGCCCCCGAAAATATCTTCGAAAAGGCCCGTTCAAAGGGCATAAAGATCGTGGACGCCACATGTCCCAAAGTAAAGGAAATATATAAAATAGGAAGGAAACTCGAAAAGAAAAGCAAGCTAATCATTATAGGCGACCCCGAGCACGATGAAGTAAAAGGAATCGAAGGACAACTGAGAAAAAAGCCCCTGATAATCGGATCTCCCCGGAAAATAGACCCGGAAAAGCTCAGGAAGATCAAAAAAGCCTCGGTAATAACCCAATCCACACAGACCCTGGACAATATAGAGAACATCGTTAAGGAGCTTAAAAAACACATCCCGGCGGTCGAACTGTACAACACGACCTGCAGCATAACCAAGATCAAACAGGAAGAGATCCGTACGCTGCCGGAAAAGAACGACATTGTCCTTATAGTCGGGTCCCGGAACAGCGCCAATACTAAGAACCTTTTTCAGATATCAAAAAAGATAAACCGCAGGACCTACTGGATAGGCTGCGCGGAAGAAATGAAACCTTCCTGGTTCCGGAACGCTTCGTCGGTCGGCATCATGGCCGGCGCGTCCACTCCGGACCATGTCGTCGGGGATATTGTCCTTAAACTCAGGTATATTTCCGGGACCGAACACCGGCCGCGTCCCTCCGTCCGCTGATAAGATGTATTTACTCATCGACAATTACGATTCCTTCACTTATAACCTTTATCAGGCCTTTGCCTCCGAAGGCGTACGACCGCTGGTAAAACGAAATGACGATATCACGCTGGAAGAAATAGCCTCCCTCCGCCCCGACAAGATAATAATATCACCGGGTCCCGGCACACCGGAACAAACAGGTATATCCAACGGGGCAATACTTGAATTCGGGCGGTCCGTCCCTATCCTCGGTATCTGCCTGGGGCATCAGTGTATCGTATCTGTCTTCGGCGGCCGGATCGAAAGGGTGAAAAGAATAATACACGGAGCGACCACTCCTGTCGAGCATGACGGTAAAGAGATCTTCCGGGGGGTCCCGTCCCCTTTCGAGGCCGCGAGGTACCATTCTCTGCAAACAGAGAACCTGCCGGACTGCCTGAGGGTGACCGCCAGGACCACGGACGGGATAATAATGGCCGTTACCCACACGAGAAACCCTTTAACCGGGCTTCAGTTCCACCCGGAATCGTTCATGACAGAACACGGTCAACGATTGATAAGGAATTTTATCGAGATGTGATCTTTAAAGATCCCGGATCGGTGACGATCGACCATAGACCATAGCGGCACACGGAATATCGTGTCCGCACAGACCGGACCGAACATTATGGAAAAATATTTACCGAAAATACGCCGAAAGCCCATAATAGAGAAAGTTCCCTGCTCTCTTTCGCCCGAAGACCTTTATTCCTTTTTCGCCGGGCAAAAAAATACGGCGCTTCTCAACAGTTCCCTGGAAACGGACGCGGGAAGGTTCTCCTTCATCGGGACAGACCCTTTTCTTAAGTTTAAGGGGAAAGGGCGCGACATGTACCTCGAGACGAAAGGCCACATAATACCCGTCAAGAAAGGGCCTTTCGAGATACTGGACTCTATCCTGGGAACATACCGGATGGAAAACCCTTCCGGCCTGCCTTTTTCTTCCGGGGGAATAGGCTATTTCTCTTATGACCTTAAAAATGCGCTTGAGAAACTGCCCCGGACAGCCATAGACGACCTGATGATGCCGGATATATATTTCATCTTTTACAGGTGCCTGATAGCGTTTGACAGGCAAGATCCGGGGTCCGTATACATAAGCGTCCTCGATATCGATGGATCTCCGGAAGACCCGTCTTCTGTGGTAACTCAAATTAAAACCATCGTTCAAAAAAGCCCTGATACCCTGCGTTTCGCGCCCGGCACCCGATACCCGGTACCCGACACCCGCATAATATCCAACTTCACTAAAAAAGAGTACATAAGCGCCGTGAAAAAGGCCATCGACCATATAAGGGCCGGGGATATTTATCAGGCCTGCCTTTCCCAGAGATTCCGGGCCCGCCTGGAACACGACCCGTATGAGATATACCTGAGGCTTAACAGGATAAACCCCGCTCCTTTCAGCGCTTATCTTTGTACGGACGGCGCCGCCGTTCTTTCTTCTTCTCCGGAGTTATTTCTCCGGTATTCCAAAGGAAAAGTTGAGACCCGTCCCATGAAAGGCACCCGTCCCCGGGGGAAAAATGAGGAGAAAGACAGGGCCTTAATGGCCTCTCTCGAAAAAAGCGTCAAAGATACAGCCGAACTCTCCATGATAGTGGACCTGGAGCGCAACGATCTGGGAAAAATATGCTCCCCGGGAAGCATAAGAGTTAAAGAACACCGGAGAATAGAAAAATATCCGACCGTGTACCAGACCATCTCTATCGTGGAAGGTTCCGTTCCCGCGAGCACAGACCTCACCGACATAATCAAAGCCGCTTTTCCAGGAGGATCCATAACCGGATGCCCGAAGATAAGGGCAATGGAGATAATCGACGACCTGGAGCCCTGCGCAAGGGGTGTTTATACCGGCTCTATCGGATACCTTAGTTTCCACGACACAATGGACCTGAATATAGCCATCAGGACAATGACAGCAAAGAATGGTGAACTTTATTTCCACGCGGGGGGCGGGATAACCGCGGGCTCGGATCCGGAAAAGGAATATCAGGAAACCCTTCATAAAGCCAGGGCCATGATGGAAAGCCTGTCTTAGCCAAACCGTCGACAGCCCTGTTTGCGGTAGCCCGATGCCCGGGCATCAACCCTTAAGCTCTCGCCAGCATCACCCTCTCGGCTTCTATTATCTCCCTTAGCTCCTCTTCGTCGAATTCGACCGCATCGGGTATAAGCCTTATGACAAATGTCTTACGATCGCCGAAAAGGGCTTCGATCTCCTCCGGCCGGAGAGTTTCGGGATCCGCGGCGCTGACGATACCGGTATAATACTTTTTCAGGGTCTCCGGATCCCACCCCAAATGCTTGGCCAAAGCGAAAAGCAGGACCTGCGTGACCGGTATGTAGGAAGTTCCCCCCAGAAGGCTGTCGTCTATTCCCGTTATCGTGGCGGCTCCCCGGAACCTTCCGAAATCGTCCATATTTTCCCTGGTGGTAAGTATGATAAGGTCCTCCGGAAGGACCTTCCCTTTCTGTCCGTCCGTAATATTGCAAAGTCTCCGGGCCAGAGCGGCACCTTCTCCCTTAATGAATTCCACATTATTCAAAAACCGCTTCAAGTCCTCGTTATTATCCTCGAGCCGGGGAAAGGAATTTACGACCTGTCTTATGAGCTCGTTGATACATCCTTCTCCTATTGATTCATCCACGGCCAGAACGGTCTTCTTCCCGGAATTACCCGCGGCTACAAGCGCGTTCACCAGGAGCGGAACCGCCTCCCGGTTCGTGTCCTTCAGGGAGGATATCCTTTCCCTTCTTTCCTCATCTTTTTCCGCATGCCTGTCACGGATCCTCCGGGCCCTTATATAGATCTTTCTCCCTTCGGCCGATATCATCCCGTGGATCTTTCGCCTGTCGGCCTTTATCCATTCCTTTTCACCTTCTTCCCTTACCTGTACCGCCGAAAACAGGCCTTTTGCCCGCATCCGGAAAAAGAAAAAAGCGTCTTTCTCCCTCGCCGGCAACATGGTCTCAAAATAACTTCCTTCTCGTGTATTCCGCGCGAAATACGCCAGTGTCCTCCTGAAAAGTGAAAGCACTATGAATTTCTCCCTGTCAGGGCCGGGACGCACATCGAAAGAATAAACGAGATCCCCTTTATCGTTGATCAGGGTTTCCAGGCGCGCCACGGGCATATCCCTGTATTTAAGGATGTAAATGTCTCCGAACCTCTCCAGTATCACTTCTCCCCCTGAATCGGCGGATATGTCTATGCGCTCGTCGGGCGCAAGAGACCCCTCCCCTTCAAGCATTGCTCCGAGCTGTTTTCCGTAGTTCGGACTGCTCTCCACAAGACCGCTCAGAAAAGGCTCCACGGAATCATGCACCGCGGCTATTTTCAATACTTCGGGGGTAGAGATCGCCATCTGCACCAGTAGTCCGGCTACAAAATCGTGCCATCTTTCTATCTGCCGCCCGCTGTTAGTCACACCTTTAAGATGGTAAAAACCCCCGGTCACTATATCGATCAGCCTTACCACTATATCGTCCGGGTCTTTTTTGGCTTCCCCGGAAAGCAGAAGTCCTATCTCACTCTGCATCCCGCACAGCGCACTTTCAGAGAAAGACTCCAGCCTCTCGACCGTTTTCCCTTTAAATCCGTAGCTGCGGCAAAGATCATTGGCCCCTATTTCAAGAAGAATGCCTATAGCATCCACTTCCGTGTCCCCGGAAAAGTTCATAAATCCCTCTATGTCATCGAAAGAGCTTCTTCCCTTGTTTATAAGCTTTTCCAGCATCCATCTCCTGATCACGGATCTTTTATCCTCAAAGCCAAGGAAAGATCCCTTCCTGAAATCGTGGTTTGACAGAAATCTCTGGAAGTCCCCGTGGTCCATGGCCACGAAGGCATCCCGGATAATATCCTCTTTTTCCTTCCGCATATCGAGGACGAACTCGGCGCAGAGACCTCCGGCCTCTTTGACTTTCTCCCAGTCCCCGGGAATGAAATCCTCTCTTCTCTCGAATCTTTCTATCGCCCATAATCCGTCAACGGCTTCAAGGCCGTTCTCTCTTATGGTCTTTACCATCTCGGCGACGGATAAAGGAGAAGTCATTTGCGGGCTGCAGGCAAGGGCGGCTACCAGTTCCCTGCCCGCTGACTCCCTTTCCTCGTCGGTTCCGGCCGCCAGAAGCGCCTCTATCTCCCCGGCGAATTTTTCAGGAGAAGCGGAAAGGGTCCTGGCCATTGGATCTATCCTCGACAGTATCCAGGGGGAACACCACCTCTCAAGCAGCGGCCTGTAAGACATATGATCGGAAATATCCGCCTCAGGCTGTCCGGAAAATTCCAGCAGTCGGGCAAGGGAAGACTTCCTTGGTTCAATTCGGGTCATCGTCTTTGCCCCCCTTATATAGAAATTCCTGCCTTCGCCTACTCCCTCCTTCTTTTCGTACCCGCACAATTTCAAGGCTTCCTCTCTGGTCACTGCGAACCACTCTTCTTCACCTGAAAATCTGGCCTCTATAGCTGCCAACCGTCCTTTTCTGTTCATATCGAAGAAAAACAATATATCCCCGGGCCGGGCGTAAGTAAGGGTCATTAAATTTTTACCTTCTTCCAGTTGTTCAAGAAAATAGAAAGGTATCTTCCTGAAAAGGCCAAGTATTCCCCCGACCCCCGGAGCGAAATCCAGCCTGTATCTCAAGTCTCCGTTCTCCCCGTACCGGGCCTCCACCATACCCGCTATGTTCCCGTCCGAAATTATACTGTAATCATCACCGTATCTTTTCAGCTCAATTCTCCGGCCGCCTTTACCGGAAAGATCTATGACCTCATCGGCCCTTATATTCTTTTTAGCGGCGGCCACCTCGTTGAAGACCGCGTTAACATATCTAAGGTTCTTTTTCTCCCGGTTATCGTCAGACAATTCATCTCCGGAAAGTTTTAACAGAAAGGGCCGCAAAGTATCGTTAAGCGCCAGAAGGGATATGACTTCCGGGGCAGCAGCGTTCATCTCGAGGACGAGGCCCGCCAGGAAATCATGCCAGCGGACCGCCTGCCTTTGCCGATTATAGACATTCGCAAGATGATCTTTTCCGGCACGGATAACATCCTCTAAACCGACCAGAACGGGGGCCGGGTCCTTACGCGCCTCTTTCGCTAACAAACCGCCTATTCTGCTCTGCAGCGTACAGAGGTCGTATTCTCTCATACCCCTCAACCTGGAGGTTATTCCGCTGCGGGGAAAACTGTAATCCCTGCAAAGATCCCTTACTCCTATTTCAAGGAGTATTTCGATAAGATCTATCTCCATGCCGGCGGATAAAGCCGTGAATCTCCTCACTTCTTCCAGGGCGTAATCAGAATCGGACATCAATTTCAAGAGCATCCACCTCTTGATAAGATCCCTCCTGTCACCTATAGGCATTATGCTCCGTCTGTCAAAACGGCGGTTCTTCAGATATCCGTAAAAAGCGCTCTCGTCCATCGCGGAAAGGTTTTCGTTAAGCACACTGTCAGCCGACCGCGTTATGGCGGATACGGCCGTGTTTGCCTCCTCCGATCTCGCTGCCAGGTTTTCCCAGTCTCCATGATCGTACCCGGGCCTGCTTTCAACCCTTTCTATCAGCCAGAAATAGTGTTTAACCTCGTCCGGACCTGCCGAAAACACGGCCGCCGCTTCGTCGATACCGCATGGGCCGTACATATCGGAAATCCGCAAAAGCAGGTTCTCCAGATCAAAAAGATATTTTCCCTCCTCTTCTCTCGCGGCTTTCTGAAAAAGATATGCCGCTTCCGAGGGGGCCCCGGAAAGCACACGGGACATTTCATCCAGACGCTCTTTTTCTTTTCCGGGATACCATTTTTCAAGTACGCTTCTCAATACGGCGCGCACTTCCTCCCGCAGGTCTTCCCTGTCGTGAGCTGTTCGCCAAATGATGCTAAGCGCCATGGACGAAACAGAGCGATGCCGGGAAAGAGCCGTCCTGCCCAGGGCCCTGACCGTTGATGCGCTGAAAAGTCCGTTAACCCTGCGGTACATCATTGAGGCTAAACTGCTCAGCACCGAAGCCGTCGCGTTATGCCCTTCGTCCGCGAGCACGCGCTCGTATTCTCCCAGGACTTTCCCGGCAAGATATCTGCTGCTCCCGGCTACGCTTTCCATAGAAGCGCATATATAGCCGAAATGATACATGCCCTCTTTCTGAAGATCCAGGGCTTGTCCCAGGGCCCGCACGGTCTTTTCGGAAATTTTCTCATCGCCGCGCTCCGCCGCTTTGGAGATGTAAGCGCTGGCGTACGCCAGCTGCCAGAAGCCCGGATCCTCTGCCTTCAAGGCATCTTCCATTACGGCGAGTATCTTTTTTGCCCCTCCCGCCTCTTTCTCCGCGTAGTCCATAAGAAGCTTCAGCGCTTTCTCGTATACCATGGCGGGCAGGTCCTTTGTCCTGAATATATCCAGCACGGCGGGAAGGAGTATGTCCCGGAAAACATCCGGCCTTAACTTTACCACACGAGCCGCCGCCGAGGACGCCTTATCAAAATACAGCCGATCCCTGCCCGCGTTCTTTATTATCCGGGCAAGTTCTCCGGAGGCAAGCGCCAGCCTTTCCCCGGCATTACCGCCGTGTTCGTAAAGCCCGGGGATATCCTTTCCGCTCCGCGGGCCTAAGTATCCTGCTATCTCCCTTATCAGCCGGTAAGCTCTTATTTTCCGGGTAAAAGCAAGGTCCATCTCGCCGAAAATCTCCCTCTCAAGAACGCGTATATGATAGTGGGCTTTCATCTCCCCCGTTTGGGGAACGACAGCAGCGGCTTCCTCATCCCACCATTCCTCCCGCTTCATGGAGTCAAGGGTATTCTCTGAAAGTGTTATCTGCACTGATTCCTTTATGGGTTCAAGCTTAACGGTCGCGGTATCGCCGCTCACGGAAATATCCATGGACCCTTCGTTGACGGCGGCCTCGCACAGTTCGTGAAAAAGGGCGACGGGATCGTCCTCGAGACCTTCCTGCAATGCGATCATGTTCTCTCCACTGAACTTCAGGCTGAAGCCGGCAAGGTCCTCGATGAGATCATCCTCGGAAAAGGTGTACAACACCGGGTGGGGATCCATGAACCTGAAAGAACTGAGCATAAGCACGGCCGTTTCCTTATCGCCCTGCGACATCGCGTCCGAGTTCTCGATCCTTACCATGAGCTCATCGAGATTAATTGCTCCGCGGCGCTCGAGACCTATATATCCGGAAGCGGAGACCGCCTGCCCTCCTTTCTCAAATATATCGACTTTTGCCTTTACTCTGCCGTCTGCTTCGATGATCTCCGAAACACGCGCCCTCTTGCCTATCTGGCCGGATCCTCTCTTCCCTTCTATGTGTTTCTTTACGAACATGCCGACTTCTTCCGGGGTCGCCCCCCTTGATGCTTCAGGCCATATATGCCCGTCCGAGAAAGCTTCCAGAGCGTCTATCAGGTCACTGCTTTCAATATCACGCGTAAGGCGAAAATACCTGTCCATTTCTCTCTGGCTCCATACCCTCCAGACATACGCGGAAAGCCCTTTATGTGTCCTTTTCCCTCCTTTGAGACAGGTCCTTCTGAGGCGTTCGTATTGCCCGGGCACGAATATACCCGCGTCAAGCCCGCCATATAGTTCGGAAAACGCGAACCATTCGTTCTCGAACATGTCATGTACCACATTCTCGCCGATAGTCCTGTAGTATTCCCTCAGCCCTCCCGCGGGATCGTAAGCTATAAGGACTCTGCTTTCTCTCTTTCCTCTTATAGCCCATGAGGTAAGCTGGTTGACCTTTATCACGAAATTACCCAGGTTTCTCCCGCTGAACCTCCGCCTGTCCTTTATGCCGTAAGACGCGTCTGTCGCTTTGGCTACCTCGTAAAATTCACCGTCCTCCGGATGTTCTTCGTAAACGGTTATAGTGTTATCCTCGTCCATTTCAAAAGAATATGTTACGGTCCCTTCTTCCGTTTCCCGGGACCAGAAAGTTTCCCCTGTTTCCAGAAGAGCGAAAAGATCGAACCCGTAAACCTCTTTAAGGTAAAAAAGGTCCGCTATCCTCTTAGGATCCCGGCATTGTCCGATATATTCTTCCTGCCGGGCACCGACCGAAGTTTCGATGAGCTCCATGTATCTGTCCATGAAAACGGCAAGCCTTTCGAGCCGGTCACGGTTTATCTCGAGATCTTTGCCGAGCTCAAGGGCAACGGGGACACCTCTTACGGCCGCGGTGAGGTCCCTGTCCGCCTCGCCGAAGACCTCTCTCTGTAATATCCTTAAAAGGTAGTGCCAGTTCTCCCTTTTGCTGAGCACCATGTCCATCACGCGGGTCCACTGCTCCCCGTCCTCGAGGAGTCCATGCAGAGCTTCGTCCGCCTCTACGGTATATGTGTAGCCGCTATTCATTTCCAGTATTAACCGGTCGCTTTTAAGGCGAGGTATAACAAGACCCGCCGAGAAAAGATACTCGCAAACCTCATGAAAAAGCGCGACGGGATCGTCGGCGAGTGAGGAATGAATAGCTATAAGTCCATGGTCCGCGCAAGCGAATCCGAAAAGGTCCTCGATGAGAGTGTCATAGGTGTAGAACTCCGGCGGCGAGTTCTCCAGAAGCGACAGAAAATCCAGTATCATCTCCCTGTAGAACGCGTCTATGCCCTCTACCTCGTTAAGCCTGTCAACGAACATCTTCGCGTCGAACTTCCCCTTATGGTCAAGTTCAATATATGTGGTCCGCGGTCCGTCGTCCGTTGTCCCCTGAACCTTTTTCCTTTTTGCTTTTTCCTTACTCTCGATCTCCACCTCCGCCCGCACTATGCCCTTCGCGCTATGCTCTATGCCGAGAACGCGCGCGCGTTTGCCGATCTGCTTAGGCGGCAATACCATATGATATATTTCTGACATCAAGGTTAACTTTTGCGCTAAGCCCATTGCCGGTATCACTGTAGCTCTTTTACTGAACTCCTCCTTGTAAACATTAAGACCGTCCTGTAACGCTACCTCATACGCCGCCGTCATTACCCTTATCTTCTCTCCAAGCTCAAGCTCCTTTACCTTTATCCCGAACTCTTCTTCGGTATAACTTATCGTTTCCTTATAAGTCTCAAGACCGTCATGTAAAGCTACATTATACGCCGCCGTCATTACCCTTATCTTCTCTCCAAGCCCAAGCTCCTTTACCTTTATCCCAAATATTTTCTCTGTCTCACCTATGATTTCATTGAATCTATCTTCTTTCTTCTTCCCGCCTCGAGCCACATAATATGCCGCGGTAGCGATCTTCTGGACCTGAACGGGTTTCATCTCTCTCCACGGC
This sequence comes from Candidatus Omnitrophota bacterium, assembly GCA_014728075.1. Classification (GTDB taxonomy): domain Bacteria; phylum Omnitrophota; class Gorgyraeia; order Tantalellales; family Tantalellaceae; genus WJMG01. Next base: position 21,692 of record WJMG01000059.1, read on the forward strand.
CCCATACCAAATCTTTCCCTCGCCTTTTCAAGAAAGCCTTTCCAGAACTCAAAGGCCCCCTCGCGCGATACCGATATACCGTAAACAATTGTCATAAGCTTGCTTTTTGTTCCGAAATTAAGCGCCTTTAGATCAAGACCCATTCCCTCCTCGAGATGATCCATGACCTTCTCCGCGACAGGCAGACTCTTTCCTATATTCTTCGCGATTTTCAGGGCGACAGCGTCGAGTCGTTTCTTTTCTTTAGGGCTATTTATATCAAGATCAAATCTTTCCGCAAGAAGCTTCCTCGTCCTGTCCATCCTCATCCCCGAAGTAAGCTTTGCGTCTTTTGCGGCGAACACCTCTTTCTGTAACAACCTGAGAAGATAATGCGTGTCCTTATCCCATCCTTCCCGCCATTTTTCTTTCTTTAGGAATTTAAGTGTCTGCCCGGAAAGCGGTATCCCCTTCTCCTCACCGTTCAAAGAGACAACAAGTTCTTTCTCTCTAAATCTTGATCTAAATCTCAATCTATTATCCCGGACAAGATACTCGCAAACCTCATGAAAAAGCGCGACGGGATCGTCGGCGAGTGAGGAATGAATAGCTATAAGTCCATGGTCCGCGCAAGCGAATCCGAAAAGGTCCTCGACGAGCGTGTCATAGGTATAGAATTCCGGGGGCGAGTTCTCCAGAAGCGACAGAAAATCCAGTATCATCTCCCTGTAGAACGCGTCTATGCCCTCTTCCTCGTTAAGCCTGTCAACGAACATCTTCGCGTCGAACTTCCCTTGATGCTCAAGAATAACAGATTCTATCCTTCCTTTTTCCTTACTCTCGATCTCCACCTCCGCCCGCACTATGTCCTTCGCGCTATGCTCTATGCCGACGACGCGCGCGCGTTTACCGATCTGTTTTATATCTCCCCTTCCCTTTCCGGATAGTTTTTTTCTTTTTTTCGACGCCCCTTCCGCGTAGCTCCATTCCCCGTTCTCGCCCATAGGCCCTATACGCCTCCGGCTCTTTTCCGCCCTGTGCAGGGGAAGTTTTCTGCGCCATTTTTTCACGAGGCTTATGGGAATGTTCTTCTCCACCATCCTGTCCGGAAGTTTCAAAAGATACTTAAATATAAGCTTGCGGAGAAGAGGATATTCGAGCGCCTGCTTTCCGAGAACAAATATGCCTTTTTCAAGAAGGTCCGTCTCATCTTCCGTTCTTTTTTTCTTAACGGCAACTCCCCTTATAAGGCTATAGACCTCATACAAATACTTTTTCCTTTTTTCTTCAGAGAGCCCTCTGTCCTCAAGCGATCTATCAATAGACTCAAGGCGGGACCCTGTACTTCTGGCTTTTCTTTTCGCGCTTTTCCTTTTTCCCGCATCTTTGACCCGGGAGGCGCCGCGCACTTCCGACCTCACCTGCCTGACGAACTCCCTGAAAAGTTTCTCGTACGCCTCTATATCCTCACGGGCCGGCTTTCCGAGATGTTCTTCGATAAGACCGTAATGCATATCCCTTTCTTCTTCCAGAAAAGCGTCAAGCTTCTCTATGTCTGATGACATCTTCACCAGCTGTTCCTTGTGATACGGGGTAAGTTCGCCCTCGAAGAAAGCCCTCACTTCCTCGGCCGCCGCGAGCCTGTGCGCCATTATCCTCACCTCTTCGGTCAGTCCCACTCCGGCTTTAAGATGGCTTTCCCAAAAATCTTCTCTCGACTCGTGAAATACGGCCTCTTGCCTGACAAGGGGATGAAGGCCTTTTTTGAGAACTATGACCAGCCCGTTATCCTGTCTATCGGAAAAATGGTAGGCCGTCATGCCGTCCGGCATGTTCTCGGTCTCCAGGACCTTCGCGAAGACCAGCTCGTTCTTTATTACCTCCTGTTCATAACGGAACAGGGTATCCGTGGCCATGTCCTTCCACATCTCCAGAAGCCCTGTCGGAACCTGCTCGATACCGCCGTCGCCGATATCTTTCAAAGGACCTCCATCTCTATCTGTTCTCGATTTTCCGCGGATGGACCCCGGAAGCCATCTATGCGTCTTCCGCATATATTCCCGGTATTCCGGACCGAACTTATTCAAAAGCTCTTCTTCCTCGCTGCGCGCGAGCGCGTTGAAAAGCACGAACATAAGAAGGGATCCCCCGTAAGCGGGCAGGCCGAGTACGGTACCGCACGCTATTTGGATAAAAGTGCTCAACGAAAAGGTGGCCGCGAGGATAAAAGCGTATATCGGGTGCCTCAGAAAAGCGTACGGCCCGCTTGTCTTGAGCTTTTCCGGCGCGGCGGGCCCGAATTCTTTCTTTCCCGTCCAGGGGTGATGCAAAAAATACGCCCATAATGCCCCGCCCGAGAACAAAACGGTAACAAAGAAGAAAACGCCCGCCGCGAGATACCACGCATCCGATCTGTTCGCCTCCCTTCCGAGGAAGTAAAGATGTTCCTTATTCGTAAAGGTGTAATAAAATCCCGCTGCGAGATAAACAATGACGGAACTTATCGCTGTCCACCACATCAGTTTAGCGGATAAAGCTTTACCTCCCGGTCTTTGCACCTCCGATGTATCCTCCAGAGAAGAA
>WJMG01000060.1 GCA_014728075.1 Candidatus Omnitrophota bacterium
ATCTTGTAGAACCCCAGGGGCGGTTTTGTGAAATAACCGCTGCTTTTTTCCGCCCTGTTAAGCTCGAAACTTATCAGGGGCGAGGCTATCAGGAGCACCTTTTTCTTTTTTGGATCCTTTGCGGGACTTTCATATGGAGCATCTTTTTCCCGGGCAATATCGGATTCGTCCCTTTTACCGAACAGAGGGTCATAAACCGCGTACGCTATCGTCCCCAGCAAAAGACCGGCGCCTATCACACCTTTTACGATAGCGTCAAGTTTGCCCAGACAGGACATTAAGACAAGAGCGGCCGCCAAGGCCCCTCCGTCTATCCCCCACAATGGAAAAGACCCAAGGGCCAAAAAAACCGCAGACAGCCATATGAGCGTCTCGATGGCCGCGAACCCTCTTTCTGAAGCCTTTTTATGTTCCGGGGCCCGAGTTTCCGCGGATGTGACCTTTCTGACCCCGAACAGGCTGAGCGCTGTGGTGACCGTAAGAGAGGGGTTGTATTTTCCGGGTTCCATTTTACGGAAACGGAACCCGTTCCCGTCGACCGTAACGGTATCCCCGAGAGAGCTCATCTCAAGGTCCATGCCTACGGGGATCACTCCCATTTTCCTGATATTTTCCTCATCAAAATCTATGTGGCTTCCGTCGTCGATCCTTCCGTACCCGCGGGCACGCCCGATCTTGTACTGTATGTAATCCCGCACCGGCCTGTTCCGGAAGTCGGGTTCCCGGACCCTGAACCTCTGCTGACCGGAAAGGTAACGGTAAAGCCTTTCCAGCATGGAAGAAGCGGATGTGCCGGCTGGTTCTATGTTCTTATTATCGTCCGCGTTCGCTATCATCAGCTTCATGGCTTCTTTGTTGCCGCGAACGGCTTCGCTTATCTCTCCGTACATAACGGCTGATGCTATGTTTGATTCTATGTCCGTAGGGCCGTACATTATGATATCGGCTTCCGCGAAGGCTTCTACCGCGTCTTTCTGTACCGTTATGGCGGGCTCGTGGTGCTCCCACGAAAGCTCTCTCTCCAGTATCTTTATCAGCTCCGCGATCTCTTCCCGGCTCTTCCCGCTAAGGATTTTCAGTGTCGCGCCGCTCTCGTGGAGGTCCTTCCACTGCTGCTTACGCAGCTTTTCGATAAGGTCCTTTTCTTCTTCCCTGGGAAACCTCCCCTTTACGACCAGAAAAATGACCTTTATCGCGAGATCGCTTACGAAAGAATGCGCTCCGATTATCAGGGCAAGATATTCACTGTTCTTTTCAAGCTCGTTAAGCGCGTTCTCCGCGGGAAGGAATGTTCCATCCTCCAGAAAGGCCATGGCGTGAAGCCTTTTTTCAGTCGGAAGTATCACCTGTCCTGAGGCGTCAACGAATTTCCCGAAGGAATCCACGGCGCCCTGCCAGGAAGAAGCAGCCTCTTTGGCCCCTACGATAAAAACACTTCTCATCGGAATGGACCTTATATCAATATCGTGTCCTTCCCTGTCCCTTTTCTCCCGGACCATTTTCTCGAAAGCGCGGGCGCACGCGGCCGCTTCGTTCTGCTTGAACGGCTCAAGCTCCCGGAAACGCCTCATCAACCTGTCGATGTTGGCGTCGGGTCTATGGGGCAGGCCCGCGACAGCCTTAACGAACTCCTTCAGCAGATCTAAAGCTTCGTCTTTGGAGTATTCTCCCGTTTTATCTACCAGCCTTTCTCCAGCGAATTCTACGGCCGCCGCGTCCCTGCCCATATCCGCGTAGCTTTTTCCCATATCCGGGACACCGGTGGCGTTGAAATAAAGCGCCATGTCCGCCCAGCTCCTGCCGTCGTCAACCGCTCCGGGTATGATCTTGAGCTCTATGAGGCCTTTTCTCGCGAGCCTGGCGAGGTCCTGTGTTATTCCCGAAGCTCCCCTTCCGCCTCTGACATGGACTATATTCAAAGGTTTTCCCTGTAAAGACACTTTTTTCTCCAATGCCTTTAGGGGATCGAATACCGAATCGAAAAGCTCGAGTTCTTCTCCCCGGGCTCTTCTGCGCAGCAGCTCCACGGCGTCGTATACCGGAATAACGGCGTACCTCTCTATACGGTCCAGAACCTCTTCATCCGATGAGAGGGAAGAAAGATCCTCGCCACCCAGAACGATGTTCTGTCCGGTATTTTTTATGTCTTTGACCGTGCCTGATATACCTCGCGCATCCGGCACGCGGTCTTCCTGATCAGCCCGCGTACTGCCTTTCAATGTAAGCGCTATCTTCTTCCACGGGACCCGGAGAACGGCCGCGGATACCGCCAAAACTAACACTGCAGCTAAAAAAGCTCCCAATATACCGTATATGCTCGCCGCGGCAAGAACGGGGGCACTCGATAAGGAGAACCATAAAAGGACCCCCGGCTCCACGCTACCCCTTTCCCCGCGGCGACCGCCTTTATCCCGCTCAGCGGAAACTATCCTCTTGATCTCTTTTATAAGCTCTTTTGTCCTGACTATGTATTTCGCGAACGAAGGAGTGGTTTCCCATTCACGGGGTATGCCTATCATTTCGATCTCTTTCCGGATCATTCCATCCAGATCACCCGACGATATTTCTTTCCCGCTGTATTTCGAAAGGATATCCTCGGCGAGTTTCGGGCCCAGGTATTCGGAATTAAGAAATTCCGCGAAAACCGAATTAGTGTGGAAATTCTCGTAAGTGAGTATCCCGGAGCTGAAAATATCTTCATACACCATGGCTATTTCGATAAACACATCCTGCGCCGACATCTCGGGAGACATCAGCCAGGATGAAAGGTTCCTTTTAACCTGCTCCGAGCGCTTTTCCAGAGACCTTTTCATTCCGTGAAAAGCCCGGACTTCGCCTTCTTCCAGGGGTTCCGCCCATTCGACGGCTTCTTCCTCGGCAATTTCAAGAACCCTTTTGTGAATATCCTTTATCAGCAGATCGGTTTGGTAATAAAGTTGCGGGCTGAAGATGACATCCCGCCAATTGGAGGGAAGTCCTTCGTGCGAGATAAGGTACTCTTCTACGCTTTGCGGGTCTCTCGGTCCGTTAAAACAGATCTGTGTTGAGATAAGCTCTCTATTGTCCTCGATGTTAAAAAGGACCATACGGAGAGCTTCCGTATCGATCACCGGCCTGTCAGCCCCGTAGTCATTGAGTTCTTCGATAAGGCGCGCCAGCTGTTCGTCGGTAACGGTGAAAGGGGTCTCTCCTTCTTCCTTCTCCGTAAATTCTTTTTCACAGAACAGGATTTCCCTGGCAAGTTCTCTGCTGAAAGTAATGTTAAGCCCAAGCTCCGGAGCCGGCTCGGTATCTTCCGGTATTCGGGTATTTTTTGAGGGATCGTAGTAACGGAGCACCAGTCCATCTGCTATCTCGATGTAGACCTGGTCTATATCCCCGTCGAATTCCAGGTCCAGTATGTCTTCCTTATTGAGAAAAGCACGGTCGTAGATATCGCCTACCGTCGCGAAACTCATCGACAATTCGCTCTCCAAAAGCCCTATAAGTTTCTTAGCCCTTTCAAGGCAATACTTGAAATGCAGCGGCTCATCGAAAGCCGCCGTCTGAAAAGAACTATAGGCGGAAAGCGCCTCCGCGGCATCAGAACCGACGGTAGTCGTTAAAAAACATACAGCGAGGCATATACATAGCCCTTTAAATAAGAAATGATCTTTATTCAATATATTCATAATTGTTATTAATAAATATTCGCTAATCTTACTTTTTATTGTGCTAATATTATATTACAGCGCCCCCGCCGATACAAGCTTTAATTTCTTACTTTTTTATACACTAATACAACGACAAGACGAACAACATCCTTCCACGCACCGGAAGGGGCGTCATATAACGGAAGAATTCTGCCATATCTTAAATAGACCAATTACAGAATACCGATATTTTTGCATTTAACTTTTTACTTATGCCGCGTACCGCCTCTGCTCGCGCGATAGCGGGAAAGGATCAAAGTGTCATCACTCGTCTTCGCCTCGCTTGTGTCATAGAGTCAGCCGGGCAGGCAAAGGCTGCCATCCGCGCCGTCTGCTATATATGTCTGATACCAGTAAGCGCAGCAGATGAAGAAAGGGGCGCGTCCTGTTGGAACACGCCCCCCTCTCCTGGGTGGTGGGGTATAACGGTCGTTTTGCGATCATCGGATCCCTAACGGTCAATATCCCCGGATAGCGCATATTTTCTCACTTGCCATCCAGCGCTATACCTGCTCTATTTTATCTTTCTGCACCTTACTTTAAAACTGCTTCTTTCCTCTACCTTTATCTCATTTTTATCTATACTTCCGCTTCCTGCGTCTTCTTTATATTCTGCTTTTTAAAACATTTTAATTTTCGCTCCAAGAAAAGAGCTTTCTCAAGATATTTCGGGTCCCATCCATGACTGTTCAAATACCTTAATAATAAGCTCTTTTATTATATTTCAATCTAGCTTTTTGTTTGTCTATCATTTAGATTATACCACCTTTTAAAGGTATCTGTCAATATCAATTTCTAAGTTTTTTAAATTCTAACCAATATCTATCCGGAATAGGTATCTATCCGGGATAGGTATCGATCCGGGATAGGTATCTATCCGGGATAGGTACCTATCCCGGATGGGTAAATGGTTATAGCTCGTTATCGCAGACAAAAAGGGACGGGCTAAAAAAAGCCCGTCCCTTTGACGATACTGCCCGCGCAGGTGTGCCCCGATCTGATCCGATAGGCCTATATGTTCCTTGTGTAATTCAGAAGCCCTCCGGCCTTTAGTATATCTATCTGTCTGGGTGTAAGAGAATATGATACTTTAAATTCCTTACCCTTAGTGGTGTTGGAAACTGTTATATTTTTACCGGACTCAAGGGACGATATGATATTGCCGATCTCGAGCCCGTCACCGGCATCCACTTTGTCGTAATCATCCTGGTCGGCAAAAACCAGTGGCAAAATACCGAAATTTACCAGATTAGCCGAATGTATCCTTTCGAAAGACCTGGCAATTACCGCCTTGACCCCCAGGAACATCGGGCACATTGCCGCGTGCTCACGGCTCGACCCCTGCCCGTAGCTCTCCCCGGCGATCACGAAAACGGCTTTCCCCGCGTCCCTGAGCCCGGAAGCCCTGGAGGAAAATTCCGGGTCAACCCCCTCAAAAACGAATTCCGAATACTTTTTAATATTTGACCTGTATTTGAGTCTCGACCCGGCCGGCATTATGTGGTCCGTAGTGATCTTGTCGCCTACCTTTATCGCGGCTTCTCCCTTGAGCTCGCCGGCAAGGGGCGCGTTAGAAGGAGGGGCGCCGATGTTCGGGCCTCTCGAAACCTCTATCCCGGCAGGGTCTTCCGGGGGCGGCAAAATCATGCTGTCGTCAATTTCAAATCTATCCGGAAGCTCTATTTCCGGATATTCCATACCTGACTCGAGCGGGTCCACGAATTTCCCGTTGATCGCGCAAAGAGTCGCTATCTCGGGAGATACCAGGTATATGCCCGCGGACCTGGTACCGCTTCTGCCCTCAAAGTTCCTGTTGTTCGTGCGTACCGATACCGCGTCGGTCCTCGGGGCCTGGCCGTTGCCGATACAGAACCCGCAGGTGGATTCCATGATGCGGGCGCCTGAATCGATCATGTCCGAAAGTATTCCGTTCTTCGATATCATGGAAAAAACCTGTTTAGAACCGGGAGATATAACGAGTGAAGTATCCGGGTGCACCTTTTTCCCCCTTAAAAGCTTACCCGTTATGGTAAGGTCCCTTAAAGAAGAATTGGTACAGCTTCCTATAGCTACCTGGTCCACTTTTTTCCCCGCGACCTCGCTGACCTTTACCACATTTCCCGGCGAGTGCGGTAACGCTACCATCGGTTCAACACTTGAAAGGTCTATCTTTATGATCCGGTCGTATTCCGCGTCATCGTCCGCCGACAATTCCCGCCAGTCCTCTTGCCGGCCCTGCGCCCTAAGGAACTCTTTTGTCTCTCCGTCTGAAGGGAACACGCTTGTAGTAACTCCCGTTTCGGCCCCCATGTTGGTTATAGTAGCCCTTTGCGGGACCGAAAGGCTCTGCACGCCCTCTCCCGCGTATTCCAGCACATTATTCACATTTCCTTTCGTTGAAACTATGCCGAGCACATGCAGGATAACATCTTTCGCGGTTACCCATTCGCGCAGTTTCCCCGTAAGCTCGACCTTTACTACCCGGGGCGCTATAAGGTTAAAGGCGCCCCCGCCCATCGCGACGGCGACATCTATGCCGCCGGCACCTATGGCTATCATACCGATTCCGCCACAGGTAGGAGTGTGGCTGTCGCTTCCCAGGAGCGTCTTGCCCGGCTTACCGAAACGCTCGAGATGGACCTGGTGGCATATCCCGTTACCCGGCCTCGAGAAGTAAACCCCGTGCTTCGCGGCCACGGTCTGGAGATAGCTGTGGTCATCGGCGTTCTCGAACCCCTCCTGCAGGGTATTGTGGTCAACATAGCTCACGGATCTTTCTGTCTTTACCCTGCCTATCCCCATGGCCTCGAACTGGAGATACGCCATGGTACCCGTGGCGTCCTGTGTCAGGGTCTGGTCTATTTTCACACCGATCTCTTTGCCCGGCTCAAGCTTCCCGGAAACCAGGTGTTCTTCGAGTATCTTATATGTCAGCGTCTTGCCCATCCATCTCTCCTTTATTCATCTTTGAGATATCACATTCCAGGTATCGCAAAAAGAAAACCGTCGCGCCCGGCAAGGTCCTCGAAAGCTCACTGAACTTGAAAGCAAATGCTTTTTATCAGCGATCTGTAAAAATATCGTCATTCGGCTTCCGATGTTTCGCCGAACAACAACACTTTTCCCTCAAGGGCCCCCAGGTCCAGGTCATACTTGCCGGAAGAGAAGACCTTTCCCTCTTCCTCTCCGGTCAACAGGTCTTTCGCGGCCATCCCTTTCGCCGAATTTATGTCTATCAATTCTTTAACGGGCTCTCTTCCGAAATTTATCGCGGTCGCCTGTATCCCCTTATCGCCGGGAAGTTCATGCACCATAACAACTACACCCTTGGCTTTCACTTCGGGAAGCTCTATTCTCCGCGATAAAGCTATCCCGTACTCGGAACGGATATCCAGCATTCTTTTTATACGGGACGCGAAAGAATCCGGGTCTTTAAGCTGTTCGGGAAGTGGTCCGTACAGTGAAACCGCTCTGGGAATACCCTCGGAAGAAGTTTCGGCGTCCGGAGAGAAGCCCATAATATCATAAGCGCCCCGGTTTATCCACCTGTAATCCCCGTCCGCTACGAGAGATGGTATCCTCCCGGGCTTGAGCGGCAAAGCTCCTACCAGGTCCCATCCCGATATGGCGAACACGCCCGGCTGCATGGCGTTGAAAAGCGCCATGAGGAGATGTCCGTTCTTTACTTTTTCCTTCTCCTCGCCGGTCATATTGTACGGGTCTTTTACGCCGAAAGCCGCCGAACAGAGCCCGGTATAAGTAGTGCACAGCCCGTTCCCGGAAAGCTTGTTATACGGGGCCGCTTTCCCAACGGCCGTTTCACGCATATCGGAAACCGCTTTTTCCCTTATTTCCTTACCCGTTTCCTCCCTGCCCCCTATATCGAAAGTTCTATCCGCGTGCTCGGTAAAATGCACAAGCTCATAAGTTATCTCATCGTGATTCTGCATGGCGTGTATAAGCTTCATCGGGCTTATACCGTATTCATCCATGAGCCTCAAACAGAGTTTCAGAAGCTCAGCGTTACCCGTCAGCAGCGCGTGGTCGTATCCGGGCCTTGTTATAAAATCGTACGAAAGGTCAGGGCCGTTCTCGGAGAACTTCGCGATATCGCCCAGCCCGAGGTTAAGCTCCTGAAAAGACCATCCCCCCAGCTTCCTCATGAGAAAAGCTATATAATCGCTCGCTACCACCGAAAGAGGATGCCCTTCCGACCAGCACTTATCGGCTCCCGGCCTTATCTCTATTCCGAGAAAGGAATTCGCGTCAAGCCTTATGAACCTGGCCCCAAGGACCATCCTGGTCTTGATTATATCACCCGCTATAAGCCGGTTCGCGGCAAAACTGGGGTCGAGCCAGTTAAGGGTCGGCTGCCCGGGCCTGAAATAATGAAGATAGACCCATCTCCTTTCGATCCCGTCGGCGCCTTTTACCACACCCGTAGCGTCCCAACCGGTAAGGCCTTTTTCCCCGGGCACGGAAAAAAGCACTCTCTGCAGATGCCCCGGAATATACCCTTTTTCAAGTAGCGCCTCCACCTGTGAAGAAGAAAGGTTGGCGCTGTCGGAACCGGCCGGCACCTCCGGAAGCAGCCCCCAGTCCTCTTTCTTTATTTCGACCATACTGTAAAGCCCGGGATAATCCTTATATGCCCTTTCGGCCAGCCGGAAATCAAAACCTTTGCCTGTATGCCCGGGGATCACATCCCCCACTATCACGGCCCCGTTGGTTGCGGCGTTGGCGACGAGTATCTTATATTCCTCCTCTGTGCCGAATCCCGGATCAAGTTCAAGGCTTATCCGGTCGAACCACCCGTCAACCGTCGGCGTAAACTCTCTGCCCACTACTCCCCCGGCCCTTTTGAGCGGACCTGTATGCATCGCCCGGAACCCCATGTCCCCGAAAATCTTCCACATACTTTCGTTGCCCAAAGCGCTCAATACGCTCTCACCCTTTGGCGTTATCGTAGCCGCCGGATAAGCGACGAACCAGCAGGAAGCCCTTTCAACGGCTTCTCCGGTCTGGGGCACGGCGAAAGGATGCTCCCACTGGACCCCCTTTCCCGATACTTGTTCGGCAAGCAAGCCCCCGTTCCTGAGCATCGACCTTTCCTCAAGCCATGCGATATAATCCCCATCCTGGGCCCGGACCATGGAGGTCCAGGCAAATACGGCCATTAAAAGAACAATTACCTTTAAGATCTTCCTCATGTTCCCTCCGTTCAGGTAAGATTGCGGGACCCAGGCAAAATACGGCGCGCCTCTTTACTTCCATGTTCCAGGGTTCCCCGGAAGAGGCTTTAAGAGCCCCCTGTATTACGCGGGCCGGGGCCCTCCCTGTTTCCCGTTCCCATGATACTCGCCGGGCGGCACACGATACATACCGCAATACACCGGCGACCGGAAAACTGCTGTTTTTATCAAATTATTATATTATACCCGTCCGTCTTTCGCCAAATATTTTCCTTATCCCGGCTTTTGCCCGGGATCGTGACTTTATGGTATAATATATTTATATTTCAATGTTCTTACCGATGATCAAAGACCAACGGAAAGGTATTTGACATGAAGCCAAAGATCCTTGTTATTGACGATGAAGCCGAGATCTGCAGCATGCTTAACGATTTCCTCACCAAGGAGGGATACGATGTCGTGACCACGACTTCCGCCATGGACGGGATCGACAAGGTGGTCACGGAAAAACCTCAGGTCATCTGTCTGGACATAAGGATGCCCGAGATGAACGGGATCGAAGTGATGGAACAGATCAGGCGTATTGACAAGGAAGTCACTATTTTGATGGCAACCGCGGTTATGGACGACGCGATCTCCGCCGAAGCCGCTAAACTGGGCGCATACGACTATGTCATAAAGCCATTTGACCTGAATTACTTAAAGAAGATCCTGCAGGTAAAGACCGCTACGATGGAATAAGACATCAATCTTCCAGAGAACGCGGTTTCCTCGAATAGAACTGTTCCGCCGCGTCAATGAGCATAAGCTTATCCTCGTCGCTTATATCCTGAAAATTCACCGCGACAAGGAACATGTAGGAATATTCCAGTTCCTCAACCCTAACCACCTGTGCCGTACATTCTATCGGGTCCCTTTCCGGAGCGAAATTTATCTTAAGGTCCAGAATACTGTCCTTTTCTATCTTCTCATTATAATAAAATAAAGCACCGCCCGCCCCGATATCGACAAGGGCCACCATATCCCATCTTGAGCCTTCGTCCTCTTCGGTATGCGGGCGCACGCTGAAACGCATTATGTATCTCTTGCGTATCCTTTTATATTTCCTTCTTTCGGGGCCTTTATACATATCGCTCTCCGTTATTCGGATTATTTTTATACATATATTTTAATGTTAATGTACGGCTTGTCAAAATTTCTTTGTGGTCCCCGTTAAGCCAGTATATGCATACAAGCGGTCCAAATGCCGCCGGGGCCGCAGGAAGGCTGCCCGGCTGAGTTTTAATATTTACATATAGCGGCTGCCCTATTTGACGATCTTGACCGAGTAGTCCCTGTCGATCATAACATCCGCCATCTCTCTGTGGCTCGATATTATGCCGTGCTCTACTTCCAGTATACGCTCGTCAAAGCGGTCGATACTGTCTCTCCCCCTGAGAAGCCTCGACTGCAGGGTTTCCCTGTAGGTCCGTTCTATGCATATCCTCAGGTCAAGACCGTTAAGAAGAGCTACATAAGTCCCCTCGAACAGGAATACATCCCACGCGGAAAGGTCCAGGTCCTCCTTTTCTATCCTGTTCTCCTGAAAATCTACCAGCGGTTTGGCTATAGTTTCCTGAGACCCCGAAAGGAACTTGTCAAGATGGCTTTGCAGCAGTTCAAGGTCGACCTCTGAAGTACCCACCCTTGAAAGGTCTTCCCTCCTAAGCCTGTAATTTGTCAGCGGAGGATGCTTGAAATAGTCGTCCTGCTGCAGTAAAAAGGTCCTGAATCCGGATCCTTCGAGGAATTTTTGAAGCTCGGAAGCTATCACTGACTTTCCGGCCCCGGATTCCCCGAAAATGCAAGCGGAGCACCTGTCTCCTTTAGCTCTGATCCCGGGGACCATCAATCCCGAAAGTTTTCCGGCAGCAAGTATGTGGCACTTTTTAGCCTTTAAGTTTTCACCTAACATTTCCGGCCTTCCGGCGGTAAAGCTCCGTATCCGGGAAAAGAGCGTACAGCCTTCTATAGAACGGCACCGCCCGTGAAGGGCGTCCCGCTTCTTCGTAAGCATGGGCCAGCATGGACAGAACTGTCCTTTCCTGGAACTTATCGTGCGGGATTTCGAACAGGAACTTTCCCGCCCTGGAGAGGTATATTACAGCCCTGTCGGGATCTTTCATTTCTTCAAGGTAGATCCTGCCGATCTCCGCGTTGATCTTCCAGGAACCGGGATTGTATTTAACCCCCTCTCTCAGGAGCTTAAGACCCTCTTCGGGGCGGTCAAGCCTTGAAGAAATGTAGTATCCGGCAAGAACATAAGCCTGCTCGTTAGAGGGGTCCAGCTTGAAAGCGTAATACAACCAGGGTATCATTTCCTTTATCTCATCTCCCTGAAGATGCCTGTGTTCTCCCACATTGATCTCTTCAGCTGCCCTGAAAAGCAGGCTTTTCCCAGGGACCCCTCCCGACCCTGACAACGGGCGTCCGGCATGGTGTGCCTCTTCTTGCGAGGCTGAACAGATCGGACATTCTTCTTCGTGCCCCGGGAACATATGTCCTACTCCACCGTGAAAATACCTGTCCGCCTGAGCGATCATCATCGAAGAAATTATACTCCTGCTCTCTCCGAGAAGGCGTACGATATACGGCATGCCGCCCGTACCGGCTTTCCCCGGCTCCACGGCCGTCAGCTCATCTGCCAATGGCGCTATGCACAACACGGCCGCGGCAGCCGCCGATATGACCAGAAAGGAATACCTTTTCAAAGCCGTCTCCCTGAAAATATCTTTTCGGAAACGAAAAGAAGCAAAAAACAGTATAGCGCCGTATATACTCCCACCACCGTCAATACCCATAAGGGAACGGGGGGCCACGAATGCGCCAGCCTTACTTTTATGTCGTAAAGGTCGAAATGCGGTATGAGGTAATAAAGCCCGGAAAGGGCCAGACCCGCGGCGCCTTCTGCCCGGAGCACAGCCTCTCGTATAGGTTCCGCGAAAAAACCGAAAGTGAAATATACCAGAAAAGACAGGGTCACATTCGCGGAAAAAGTGAGAAAGACCGAAAAGAACATAGCCATAGCACAACTGAGAAGAACAAAACATTCACCGAGAAATAACCCCTGGGCGTAAAGGACCGGCGCGGCACCGCCCCCGGAATTTATGCAAAAAAAGGCGTAAACACAGTACAGCACCAGAAAAGAAAGGCTCGAAACCAGAACGGATCCGGCGTATTTCGCGAAGATAAGGCTGCCTCTGCTTACGGGTTTGGCTAACAGAGGATAAATGGTCTTGTTCCGTATCTCGTCCGGGATCTGTTTAGCGGAAAATGTTACCGCTATTATGAAAACAAAAAGCATCACGAGCGTATACCCTATCTCTTCTATATATCTGGAAACACCCCCTATCCCGGAAAAGCTCTGAAAAGAAAGAAACCCCAGTATGGCCGTCAGTAACCCCAGAAATACATAAAAATCCTTTTTCCTTATAAGCTCTTTTACCATCACTCCGCTAACTGCCGAAACAACCCTCATTATGTACCCTCCCCTATCATCTGGAGAAAATAATTTTCCAGGGACTGGCCTGCTTCTTTTCCACCGATAAGTTCGCCAACCGGACCTTCCCCCAGAATACCGCCTTCGTATATTATCCCTACCCTGTCGCTTACAAGTTCAACTTCCGAAAGTTCGTGAGAAGAGAAAAAAACCGTTTTGCCCTCGGACTGAAGGGACTTTAGAACCTTCCTCATAGCACTTCTGGCCAGAGGATCAAGTCCGCTCGTAGGCTCGTCAAGCACCAAAAGGTCCGGATCGTTTATAAGCGCCTGGGCAAAACTCAGTTTCTGCATCATGCCTTTGGAAAAATATTTTATCCGGCGTTCGGCCTCCCCGGAAAGTCCGGTCTTTTCCAGGAGCTCCGCCGACCGTTCCCGCAAAACCCTCTTCCCGATACCGAAAACGCTTCCGTACATCATAAGCGTTTCCCTTGCGGTGAGAAAACCGTAATAATTCGCCACTTCCGGCATATATCCGATCCTTGAACGGACTTTCACATCTCCGACGGGGCGGCCCAGAAGCTCCGCGGAACCTTCCTGCGATCTCATTATCCCGAGCAGTATTTTAATTGTTGTGGTCTTGCCCGCGCCGTTAGGGCCTATAAATCCGAAAATATGGCCTTTTCCGACTTCCAGGTCTATTCCCTTAAGAGCCTGTTTCGCCCCTCCGGAAGGCCCGTATGTATACCGGAGGCCTTTTATACTGACCGCTTTATCCATTATTGTCACCTTCCTCCCGTTTTCGCGGACGGTCCTGGAAGAATTTAAGTGTCTCTTCTACTACCCCTCTTGCCTTATCACATTGTTTCTGGATTATCCTGAGGTTGCGGGCCGTTTCCGCGTCGACCCTGTCTCTCATGAGCAGCAGATGCGCTCTGCCGGAAATGACCTGGAGAGGATTATTAATATCGTGCGCCATATCGCTGGCTATACGGCCGAGCTGGGCAAAACTCCATAGCTTGTTGGCGGTCTTGGTATCCGTTACATCCTCGAAGACCGTGCCGAAAAAACCCTTCTCGGGGCTGAAAGCCGAGATCAGGAACCATTTGTTAAGTGGAACAGAATATCTTTCAAACCGGGCGCACCTGCCGCTTTTTGCCACCTCGCCGTAAAGGTGTATCCAGTCAGCCGGGTCGCCCTTTACGGCGGGAAGGACCTCGCTAACTTTCCGGCCTATGATCTCGTCTCTCTTCAAGGCCGTCATTTCCTCGAAAGCTTCGTTCACTTCGAGAAAAACATAATCGACCGGCTCCTCTCCTTCCCACAACACCTCGTGGTACGCGTACCCGTTCAGCATGTTATCTCTAAGCGCTTCATATTTACACCGGCTCATATAGTCCTGACCTTCCATTCTTCGTTTATCCAGAGACCCTTTACTTCCGCGTCGAACCCCCAGCGCCTGACGGCTTCTACGGCCCTTTTTAATTGTTCCTGATGTTCCTTTTCATCCACGGGATTTCCGGCGCAATCGTAATGCCCTGCGATAAAAATATGACCGGAGCCGTGTTTTTGCACCGATACGGCCACACGATCGTATATTGACCTCACATCGCCTTTTTCCGCCAGGGCTTTGTCCGGCCCGGGCACCGTTATCATATCGACATAGTCGGCCCCGCAATAACCCTTTATCCATTCTATTACAGGTAGCTGGACCCTGCCGTCCATACAATTTACCGCTGTGGCGAATCTGCTCATTCTTTCCTTGTGCACAAATATTTCCCTAAGATCACATCCGGGGGCGCGTTGCCCGGGGACCGGACCTTCCACGAAAGGCCTGTCCGGCAGTCTTATATAATTATATCATACAGGAAGGCTCTCTTTAGCGTATTTGTAATACATTTTTCAATAGAGTTGACAACGATTATTTCACGAGGCTACAATAAGAAGATCATGAGCTATAGAACATCCGTTATTGCCGCTTTCTTAAGCGTCCTGCTCGGCGCGTTATACCCCTGCCGGCCGGTTACGGCCGCGGAGTCGTTCCTGGATGATTTTTTCGAACAGAGAGACGCCGGGGATCCCGTGGGAAAAGTCCTTCTTACCCCTGAGATCGAAAAAATATTCGTTTACCGCCCGGTTAGGTCCTGGGCGGGTGAAAAGTTCATATTCCACCCCAAACCGGTGTCTTTACAACGATTTTATTATCCTCACATTACTCTTTCGGACAAGGGAAAAGGCGGTCCGGGAAAAGCGCATCCTTCTTACGCCGATTGCGCCGGCCGTATATGCACCCTTAATGAAATAACCTCCACGGGAGATAAAGCCTACCTTGCCGAAGCGGTAATGGATGACGACGGCACGAAGTTCACCATAAGCATGACCGAGAACTTCATGGACGGCCTGATAGCGGTTAAAGACCTGGAGAACGCGAGGAAATATTTTTTGAACAAAAAGGTATGGTACCTCAAGGAGAACCTGCTCTCCTACGACCCGGCGGCAGATGAATATATACCCGTCTGGGCGGAAAAGGGTTCTAGGCTTAAGATCGTACGGATCGAACCTTCTTTTGACAATAAAGCCCCTATAAGGATCTTCCTGGATAACGGTTTCGGACAAACGGGTTATATCGACATAAACCTGAGCGGGACCAATGTGCCGGCGACAATGATGGGCCGCAATACTTTCTTTGAAACATTCTCTCTCGAGGACCCTTCTTCCTGGTCTGAACGGGAAAAGAACCTGATAGCCAATAATATGGTAGCCTCCGGCATGTCCCGGAACCAGGTGCGTAAAAGCTGGGGACCGCCTCTTACCATCCAACCCGGGAAGGGCGGCGAAAGCGAAAAGTGGGTCTATCCTTACGGTGATGTCCTTATTTTCAGGAACGGAAAAATGGCGGAAAGAACAAAAGAAAAATGACCGCCGCCGTAATACACCCTCCAGCAAGCCCTTCAGTCACTTCCGTCCCGGACGAATAAAAGGGATGAAAGACGGCGACTATCCGATGGAACCCGATGAGCTCACCGCTTATTCTCCCTGACGCATCTTTTTGCATGCATCGATCAAGCCGTTGGTCGAGGCGTCGTATTCCGTCGAAATGCCGGGGCTTCTGAGCTGCGGCAGTATCTTCCTGGAAAGCTGTTTTCCCAGCTCCACACCCCATTGGTCGAAACTGAAAATATTCCAGATGACTCCCTGTACGAACACCTTATGTTCGTACATCGCTATAAGCATTCCCAGGGTTCTCGGCGTTATTTTTTTTATCAGGATGGTATTGGTAGGCCTGTTCCCCGGGAAAACCCTGTACGGGAGGACCTTTTCTATTTCTTCCTCCGGAAGCCCCTTTTCTTCCATTTCCAGCCTGGCTTCGGCTTCTGTCTTGCCCTTCATCAGTGCCATGGTCTGCGCAAAAGCGTTGGAAAGAAGCATCAGATGGTGGCTGTCGACCGGATTATGAGTGTTCGCCGGAACTATAAAATCACAGGGGATTATCTTCGTCCCCTGATGTATCAGCTGATAAAAGGCGTGCTGGCCGTTGGTTCCCGCGGCGCCCCAGACAATTGGACCCGTGGTATGCAGAACGGTTTTACCCGAACGGTCCACGGATTTTCCGTTACTCTCCATATCAGCCTGCTGCAGATAAGCGGAAAACCTTCTCATGTACTGGTCATAGGGAAGTATAGCGTGGGTCTGGCAGTTAAAGAAATTATTGTACCATATGCCCAGTAGAGCTAACATGACGGGTATATTCTTTTCCAACGGTGTTTCCCTGAAATGCCTGTCCATTGATTCGGCCCCTTCCAGTAATTCCCGGAAATTATCGAACCCGGAACTGCATGCTATGGAAAGGCCGATTGCGGACCACAGGGAATACCTTCCGCCCACCCAATCCCAGAAAACGAACATGTTTTCCGGGTCTATACCGAACTCCCTTACCTTTTCAGTATTGGTTGAAAGGGCTACAAAATGTTCTCTGATATATTTCGCATCCCCTGCCGCTTCGAGGAACCATTTTTTGGCCGCTTCGGCGTTGGCCATGGTCTCCTGCGTGGTAAAGGTCTTTGAGGCTATCATGAAAAGGGTGGTTTCGGGATCAAGGTCTTTAAGAGCCTCGGTAATATCGGTACCGTCTATGTTCGAGACAAAATGAGCCCGAATGCCTTCTTTTTTATAGGGCCTGAGCGCTTCGGTTACCATAGATGGGCCCAGGTCGGAACCTCCTATCCCTATGTTCACTATATCTTTCACGGGTTTACCCGTAAACCCTTTGTGCTCTCCCGATAATAACCTTTCGGAGAATTCCCTCATTTTACGGAGGACATCTTTCACCTCGGGCATAACATCCCTGCCGTCGACAAGTACGGGGCCGCCGGACATATTCCGCAGGGCCGTATGCAGGACCGCCCTGTTCTCTGTCTCGTTTATCTTCTCTCCCGAGAACATCTTTTCCACGGACTCTTTCACTCCGCATTCGGACGCCAGGGAAAGAAGAAGCCCTGCCGTCTCTTCCGTGATTATGTTCTTGGAGAAATCAACCAGCATATCCCCGGAGGCAAGAGAGAATTTCTCGAACCTTTCCGCGTCTTCAGCGAACATCTCCCTCATGCTCACCGCGGTCATCTTACGGTAATGTTTCGTCAGTTTTTTCCACGCGCCGGTCTTTCTGGGGTCTTTTTTCTCGAGCATAGCCGCCTTCCCTTCCAGAGTTCTGTTCTGTCCTGAGGATCTGTTCTGGTTATAGTATGGATTATTCGGTCAAGTTTGGCAAATTATGAAAAGAAGCGCTTAAAACAATACGCTGACAAGAAGGCTACAGCCCGGGTATGAGAGAACAAAAGATCCCGTCGGGCCCTCGGCCTTATCGGTGTTATTACCGGCCTAATCTTCCGGATGAAGCTGTTTTCTATAATGCTCGTAACACTTGCCGCAGAGGCCGTTCTTTTCGACCCAGTCGGGATGTTTCTTCTTCAATTCCTCTATGA
>WJMG01000061.1 GCA_014728075.1 Candidatus Omnitrophota bacterium
CCTCTTACGAGTCCGTTAAAGGTGGTCCGCCGCGAGTTTCCGAACGAGCCACACGCGAGTTCGGGTGTCTGAGCGCCGGAATACCTTTGACGGACGAGATCTTTTTTACTTTCACCTTTCGCCTCGAGCCCCGCGCCTCTGCTCTTCGACGGGTGATAGTTCCTGAAGTTTTCAGCGGTCCGCCTTTTCCAGATTCCCGGGCATTTTCTCGACAAAGGCTTTGATCTCGTCCCTAACCCTGCGGTAATGGCTCAGCGCTTCTTCCCCGGTCCGGGCGTTCCTCGCTAAGGCCGGAGGATCATCGAACCCCGCGTGAACTATCTTCGTTTTCCCGGGAAAGACCGGGCAGGATTCGTTCGCGTGCCCGCAAACGGTCACAACATAATCAAATCGTATATCTTTGAACTCGGTGACAAGCTTGCTTTTGTGTCCCGATATATCAACCCCCGCTTCTTTCATAACCTTTACGGCACTCGGGTTTAACCCATGGGTTTCTATCCCTGCCGAATAGGCTTCTATTTCATCGGGTTTTAGATGCTTAGCCCACCCTTCGGCCATCTGGCTCCGGCATGAATTGCCCGTGCACAGAAATAATACCTTTTTCTTGTTCTCTACCATCGTTCCCCTCCCCTCAAGAGACAATAACACCGAACAACATGCCGCTTATTGTCGCCATGACCACGACGATGCCCACATAAACTACGGTCTTTTTCGTGCCTATTACTCCTCGTATAACCAGCATGTTCGGAAGGCTGAGAGCCGGACCGGCAAGCAATAAAGCGAGGGCAGGGCCTTTTCCCATTCCGGATCCTATCAACCCCTGCAGTATCGGAACCTCCGTGAGCGTGGCGAAATACATAAAGGCCCCCGCTATAGAGGCGAAAAAGTTCGCCCAGATGGAATTACCTCCAACGGCTTTAGTTATAACCCATGATGGTATCAGCCCTTCTCCCCCCGGCCTTCCCAGCAGAAGCCCGGCGACTATCACTCCCGCGAACAAAAGGGGCAGGATCTGCCTGGCGAATGCCCATGAAGCCCGGCCCCACTCAGATAGTTCAGGCCTTGTAAACCATTGAACAAGCATTATAACCAGAGCTAAAGCGAAGAAGCCCGTCAATATCCACTTAAGTCTGAAAATGTCAGCCCATAAGCCCGAAGCCCCTTCCTGTGGAGGCGCCCAGTTGGCGAACACAAGGATCCCTACCATGCTTGCCATGTAAAGCGCCGTCTTCCAGAGAGGCTTTTCTTCTTTTTCCTGGCCGAAGTCAAGGGTTCCCTCCTCGTGCCTCTCTCTTTCTTCTTTGAGAAATATCAGATGCATGAGAAAACCCGCTGCTATACTGAACAATACAGCCCCTACGGCCCTCGCCAGCCCGATCTGCCAGCCGAGTACGCGAGCCGTCATCGCTATGGCCAGGACATTTATCGCCGGGCCCGAATAAAGAAAAGCCGTCGCCGGGCCCAGACCGGCTCCCCTTTTATATATTCCCGAAAATAACGGCAGGACCGTGCACGAACATACCGCGAGAATGGAACCCGAAACGGAAGCTACGCTGTAGGCCAGGAACTTGTTGGCTTGCGCGCCGAAATATTTTATCACCGACGCTTTGCTTATAAATACCGAAACGGCCCCCGCTATGAAAAAGGCCGGGACGAGGCATAAAAGGACATGCTCCCTGGCATACGACCTCACGAGCGCCAGCGCCTCGAACAGGGGGTTCCTGAAAGGAAGCATCTCTACCGGCAGGTAAAAACATCCCAGGAATACGGCCGCTATTAATAAAAACTTATTTCTTTCTTTCATTTTGGGCCCCGAACATTCAATTACCGTTTTTACAGCAAAGTTTTTCTCTGTCAGCTTTTTTGACCCTGGCCAGGTCTTTCTTTACAGTCTTCTCGGCATTAAGCCATTTCCCTATTAAAGCACACATGCCTTCAGCGTACTCGCTGCCGGGCGCGAGAAAATAATTCGTCCAGAAACTGTCTTTCTCGGTCGCTATCAGCCCCGCGTCGGTTAATTTCTTCAAATGCCTTGAAACGCTGGGCTGTGTTATCCCCAGGACAAAGGCCAGCTCACATACACACAGCTTTCTTTTCTCAAGCAGTTTCAGTATCCTGATCCTTTTATCGTCAGAACAGGCTTTCAGTACTTTTTCGAGTTCCTTCATCTTCTCCCCCGTATCTATATAGCAATTTGGCTATATGGTATCACGACTATCAGATTTTGTCAAATGTGAATCAGCATAAGCCTGGGCCCGCTGGGCATCGTGGGAGCATGGCTGCGCCACAGGAGAGTGCGGCTTAGGTTGAGCTTGAGGAAAAACAGGATTTCAGACTTCAGATTTCGGATATCCAGTCTTCTAACATTTCCGGAATGGTAGTGCGGACTACCCCAGCAACCGCCGAACGATCCCCAGCTTACCCTCATACGGCGGATATCCCAGCGGAATATTCGGCCGGGACCATGATCTGAGCACGCTTTTACTGTGTGAAAAACGGCGGAACCCGTAGATACCATGATAACTGCCCATCCCGCTATCACCCACCCCGCCGAAAGGAAGATTATCGTTCACCAGGTGCATGACGCAATGATTCACGCATCCGCCCCCGAACTGTATCCCGTACACCAACCGGTCCTGCACTTCCCTGCTTTCACTGAAAACATAGAATGAAAGAGGATGCCGGGGCAATTCGGATACCACTTTGAACACCTCGTCGATGTCCCGGTATCCCATCACGGGCAGAATAGGCCCGAAGATCTCTTCGGACATCACTTTATCCTCAAGCGTTACATCCCTCATCACGGTAGGCGCGATATATCTGTCCCCCTTGTCATACTCCCCTCCCGTAATGACCTTGTCCGGCATTATCAGACCCAGGATCCTGTCGAAGTGCTTATCGCTCACTATCCGTCCGTAATCGGGAGACTCGGAAGGGTCTTGTCCATAACGGGCTCTTAGACGCTTTTTCATGATATCCAGAAAACGGTCCTTTACCTGTTCATGCACAAGCGCGTAATCCGGAGCGACACAGGTCTGGCCCGCGTTCATATACTTGCCCATGATAATTCGGTCTACAGCGACTACGAGCCTGGCGTCCGAATGGACCACACAGGGGCTTTTCCCGCCCAGCTCCAGTGTCACCGGGGTCAGATGTTCAGCCGCGGCCTTCATGACTATGGACCCTACCCTTGTACTGCCGGTAAAGAATATATGATCGAATTTCTGTTCCAGAAGCATCTGGGCCTCTTTTATCGCCCCGGGAACATAAGCAACATATTCCCTGTCGAACAGCTCTTCTATCAGATTCCGCGTCTGGGCGCCGCACTCGGGTGTAAGCTCGGAGGTTTTGACCACAGCGGTATTCCCGGCGGCTATGGCGGCAATAAGCGGAGAAAAGGTAAGTCCTACGGGATAATTGAAAGGCGAGATTATAAGGTTCACCCCGAGCGGGGTATAGATTATCTCGCTTCTGGCGGGCTGGCTGATAAGCGGGGTTTTAACCCTTTTCGGCCTCATCCATTCTTTAAGATGTCTGATAGCTCCGTTAAGCTCCTGCAGAACGAAACCCGTTTCC
>WJMG01000006.1 GCA_014728075.1 Candidatus Omnitrophota bacterium
AAAAATAAAGGAAATCCTGGAATAGCATTTTTATTTTTGGGCTCAAAAGACGCGGTGTTCACACAATTCTAGAAAATACATATCCTTTTAACTTTTACCTTTTTCCTTTTTACTTGAATGTGTGGATCGGTGCTCCGGTGCTCTTGTATACTGGTGCACTAGTGCTCTGATACTCTGGCACAAGCGAGGCAAGGCCGGGCGATGACACTTTGACGCTTACCCGGCGCACTAGTGCTCTAACTTAACGCTGAACGCTTGTTATCATGAAGATAATCCTCCAAAGAGTTTCAAAGGCCTCTGTTACGGTGGACGGCAGTGAAATATCCGCTATAGGAAAAGGTTTTTTACTCCTCGTGGGAGTCTCAAGGGAGGATTCCGGGAAAGAAGCGGAAGCCCTGGCGGCCAAGGTGGCTAAGATCAGGGTTTTTGAGGATGAAAACGGTAAAATGAACCTGGATATAGCCGCGGCGGGAGGCGATGTCCTGAGCGTTCCTCAGTTCACCCTCATGGGAGATACCCGGAAAGGTAATCGTCCCGGCTTTGAAGCGGCCGGAGACCCGGGAAAAGCAAAAGAACTGTGGATGGATTTTAATGAATTTCTTAGAGCGCGCGGAGTGCATGTCCTTGAAGGTGAGTTCGGGGCTCACATGGATGTGTTCCTGGTGAATGACGGACCGGTAACCTTTATATTAGAAGCGTAACTTCTAATATAAAGGAGATCTAGGCTCAATCTCAGTCTCGATCTAAATCTAAAGTAACGGAGGTTTATCATGTCTGAAATACACATTGAAAGACCGGATCGCTCGAAACTCGACGCTATGGGTGTGGATTCCTGGCCGATATGGGAAAAGGAAGTATCGACTTTTCCCTGGTCGTACGGTGAAAGTGAAACATGTTACATCCTTGAAGGCAAGGCCAGGGTTACTCCGGAGAACGGGGAATCTGTAGAGTTCGGCCCGGGGGACCTTGTTGTGTTCCCTTCCGGGATGTCCTGTACTTGGGAGATATCGAGTCCGATCAAAAAACATTACAGGATGGGTTAAGATATGCTTAAGGCCGTGTCCAATATTCTGCCCGCGGCGGTTTTCGCGGCGGTCATTATGTCTTTTTGTTCCGCTTCGGCGGAAGACGGTCCTATCAAGATGGGTGACGGTGACCTGGGCCTCGGTATACCCTGGATGCAGGACGCCTCACAGGAGGCTGATCTGGACCTGTGCCCGATGGGTTCGAAAAATGTGATAGATTTTCTTGCCGCCTGGCAAAAAGGGGACTACGAAAAGATGTACGCCCTTATAGACGAGCGTAGCAAACAGGGGTATCCGTACGAACAGGCAAAATTCGATTTTCAGTTCATGGAATTCAAGGAGTACACCATCAGCTCGGTGCGCAAGAACGAAGGTGATTTCGACTACTACCTTAGTTACGGCGACTGGCGCTCCGGGAACAAGTCCGAAGTCAAGATGTCGGTGAGCGGAAAGACCAATAAGATACTTTTGTTCCCGGGAGATAAAGTGTTCAAAAAATCCGCGGCCGACTACTTTTAGGGGGTTGCGGCGGTTAAGGGAATTATTTCTTGCAAAACAGCCGTGAAAGCGTAAGATATTATGCGGATAAAGATAGTTTATCGTTGATAAAGGTTAAAGGGGGAGGAGAGATGGCAGTGAAAAAGATCGGTGTTTTGACGAGCGGCGGTGATTGCGGAGGACTGAACGCGGTTGTAAAAGGCGCGGCAGCCATGGCGGACAGCCTCGGGATAAAATGCTATGTGATCCCGAACGGGTATGCCGGACTTTATAACCTGGTCAATTTCGAGCAGCTGACCGAATTGGACCATGACAGGATAGAACTGATAAACACTCACATGGCCGGTTCCGAGGCGGGTCATTCCAGGGTGAAGGTAAAGAAGATCAAGGATCCGGATAAGTATGAAAGGATCAAGAAGGGACTTGAAAAGTTCGGCATAGACGGGCTGGTCATAAGCGGCGGAGACGACTCCGGAAGTGTAATGGTCGACCTTCACAAGAACGGTATTGCCTGTGTCCACGCTCCCAAGACAATGGACATGGACCTTCAGACCTATTCGGTGGGGGCTGATTCCACGATAAACAGGATAGCCAATTTCGCGAACGACCTGAAGACCACGGGGCGCACCCATAATAGGATAATAGTTCTTGAGGTGTTCGGAAGATACGCGGGCCATACCGCTTTCAGAGGCGGGATAGCGGCGGATGTTGACGCCATACTAATCCCCGAGATCCCTGTTGATTTCGAGGCGCTTTACGCGCACGCTAAAGAGAAGCTGACCAGCAGGATAGGGGGGAGCGATGTGTTCGCGGGAACTTACATGATAGTCGTGGCGGAAGGGCTGCGTGATGCTTCCGGCAAGGAGATAGTCGACGAAAGCGCGGGCGTGGACGCGTTCGGCCACAAAAAACTCGCCGGAGCCGCTAAATATGTCTGTCAGGAACTTACCAAGAGGCTTAAAGCCGACACCGATATAGTGGAGTTCATGAAAAAGACCCATATGTATGTCGAAGGAATATACGAGGTTCCGGAAGCCAGGGAAGTAAGGCCCGGGCACCTGGTCCGCTGCGGACACAGCTCCGCTTACGATGTTAATTTCGGGAAGCAGGTGGGCGCCGGAGCGGTAGCGGCCCTTGTCGAGGGGGTTACCGGCGTTACCATGGCCGGTGTGGCGGGTAATTCGGTCCGGTTCATGGATGCCGAGAAAGCGATCGAGCAGAGGCATGTGGATATCGACCAGGTATCCCTTTACGAACAGATGGGTACCTGTTTCGGGAGGAACCCCGTAAAATTCAACGCCGCATTCCATAAGATCGAGGATACTCCCGAAAGATACATGTGACATATCGGCCTTCGGCGGGTTTTAGCAGGTTAAAAGGTTAAAGGGTTAAAGGGTTAAAAGGCGTGTTAGCTCATAGGGCGTAGCTCTTAGGTCGTAGGCTCGAGGCCATTGAGCCTTCGGGTGACGGGTGGCGGGTATAGGGTGTCAGGTTTCAGGTGTCAGGTGTCAGCGGGTTAAAAGTTTAAAGGGTTAAAAAGCTGACGCCTGATATCTGACATCTGAAGGCTTATATGACCCAAGCCATCTCCGTAATCTCTGCAGATCTTCGTAATCCCTTGCCGCGCCCACATGGCGTGAAATAAAATTACTGGTCGGGTGTTTAAAATGATAACCGATGACAAGAGAGCTTTTAAAAGGACCCGGAAAAAATTCACCGTGAGATATTCTCTTTCCGAGAAAGGCGTTCCGGAACACGAGGCGGTTTCAAAGAATATAAGCAGAGGCGGGGTTTATTTCGAAACTTTTCAGCAGTTCACCGCAGGTGATGTGATCGTCTGTTCCGTCACTCCCGCGGGATCCCGGAGCCGGGACAGCGTATGGCAGGCCAGGGTTGTCCGATGCGAACCGTTGAGCGGACACATGATCAAGACCTTCGGGACCGCGGTCGAGTTCATCAGGCCTTTTGGAGATTCAGAAAAGGCCCTTCAAAGTTTCCTTCCAGCGTAAAAAATTTTTTCTATAAAATTTTTTCAAAAAAATCATCTGTTCCGGTAACGATAAATAAGAAAGGAGTATAGAGATTGCGTTTCGCGGTCAAAAACGGCTAACCTCTGAAAGCTTTGTCAGCAAAGGATTTCAGCGCATAACCTCCCATCTTTATATGTCAGCGCGATAGAGAACCTCAAAGTGACGAATACACGGCAACCGCAGCCGGAAGACCCGGGAAAGGGATCGCATGAAAAATATCCCGTATAACCTTGCAAATAACGGATAATAATGTATATTTAAGACTGAAGTAATTGTTTTAAAACGCTTTAAAGCAATTTTTCAAAAAAGGGAGGGGAAAATGGCTGTAAAGAAAAAAGCCGCGAAGAAAAAGACGGCGAAAAAAAAGGCTCCTAAGAAAAAGGTAGCAAAGAAGAAAGTGGCGAAGAAAAAAGCCCCTAAGAAAAAGGTCGCGAAGAAAAAGACCGCCAAAAAGAAACCGGCGAAAAAGAAGGCCGCCAAGAAGAAGGTAGCCAAAAAGAAACCGGCGAAGAAAAAGACAGCGAAGAAAAAAGTCGCTAAGAAAAAGGTCGCCAAGAAAAAAAAGAAAAAATAAGGTGATCTTTTGATCGTTTGAAAGAGCGGGCCTAACGGCCCGCTCTTTTTTTTGCGTGTAACCGGGTCAAACTTCCGGAACCTGAGCTGTGATCATCTTTAACAGATAAGAGATCATCCGCAGTCCCGGCGTCAGGGTAAAGCGCCGGTGCGCCGGCGTTCCGGTTTAAAGGGCGCAGGGCCTTAAGGAAGCCGCTCGTCCCGGGTCTCTGGGCTGCCGAAAGCGGCCACCTGATGTCTGAGAGCTAAATTGTCTTTCGCGCTTCGCTTCCGGCTTCGGTCCTCAATAGGATCTTTACTCTTGAAATTTTTTCAGGCGTTATGCTATAATACGCATTCCGTTCAGGAACGATCATTCCCGTTCCTTTGAAAATAGAACGGGGGCATAGCTCAATTGGTTAGAGCAACTGACTCATAATCAGTAGGTTCATGGTTCGAGTCCATGTGCCCCCACCAATAAAATAAGCCGAATCGTGAATTCGGCTTATTTTATTGGTGGAGCGTTCGAGATCCGGATATCCGGAGCAGAGGCACATCTTTCTGATCTTGTCCCGGGAACGGTCAACTACTATTACTTGTCCCATTTTACCTTTTCTGCTATAATTTCATAACGGAACAACGGGCGCATAGCTCAGCTGGTTAGAGCGCATGCCTCACATGCATGAGGTCGGAGGTTCGAGTCCCCCTGCGCCCACCACTATAAGATCCGGGACTTCGGGCGTCCTTATAAGGAAAGCGGACCCCTTCGTCCCCTGCGGGCTGCTGGGGATCGCAGCCGGATCTTTTTGAGGGAGAACCAAAGGTTCCCCCTCAACGTCCGCTGAAGCGGACTGCTCCCCCTCCATTATTGGAATCTTGTTAGTCCTGGTAAGGGAGAGAGAGGAAAGTTCTTTTAGTTGTGAGTGTTCGCCGATCCGGAACTTCGGGCGTCCTTATAAGGAAAGCGGACCCCTTCGTCCCCTTCGGGCTGCCGGGGAACGCAGCAGAATTTTTTTGAGAGGGAACCGATGGTTCCCTCTCAACGGTCTCCGCTGTTTTGCGGCGCAAAACAGATCGCGGGACCTGCTCTCCCTCCTTTATCGGTAACATGGAGGTGGACTCGAAGGGAGGAGACGAGGTCTCCGGGCGCGGGTCCGGTCTGAAAATATCGAACTTTATTCTTCCTCAAAACGAAAATGAAAAGAGAGGATATGGCGGAATTCAAAGAACAACTCGATAAACTGGCCGAGCTCCAGAAAATTGATTCCGAGATATACGACGAGTCTTCGGCTCTTGAGTCCTTCCCCGAAAAGATCGCTGAAATGGATGCTTCCCTGGAAGGCAAAAAAAGCGGGATGGAAGAAGCCGAAGAGAAGCTGAAGGCCATACAAGTCGCTAAGAACGAAAAAGAGACCGAAATGCAGGCCAAGGAAGACCAGATAACCAAGCTTCAGGGCGATCTTAACCAGATAAAGAACAATAAGGAGTATAAGGCCATATTGTCCGAGATCGACAGTATAAAGGCCGATATCTCACTTCTTGAAGAAGATATCATAAACCTAATTGATGACATTGAAGCTGCCAAAGCCGGGTGTGAAGAGGAAAAAAAGAAATTTGAGCAAGAAAAGAAACTGGTAGAGGCCGAGAAATCAAGGATACACGAGGAAGAATCCAGATTAAAAGCCAGTGTCGATAAGCTCAGGCAGCAGAGGGAAGGTTTCTCGAAGGAGATAACCCCCGATGTCCTGGAGGTATACCAGAGGATATTGTCTAACCGGGGAAGAATGGCGATATCCAATGTTCATGGTGAATTCTGTTCCGAATGCAACATGCATCTCCGTCCTCAGATGATCAACGACGCCAGCCTTAAGAACAAGCTCGTTATGTGCGAGAACTGTTCGAGGATACTTTATGTCGAAGAAGATTGATCTCCTTAGAATATCGGCGGACGGGGGGTCGCGGGGCAATCCCGGCCCTTCCGCTGTCGGCGCTGTCCTTTCCGATGATAAAGGGGCCAGGGTTTCGGAAGTCTCCAGGTTCATCGGCGTGGCCACTAATAATACAGCAGAATATCTGGCAGTTATATACGCACTTCACGAAGCTTTCTTTTTTAATGCTTCCAGCGTGGAGCTTGATCTTGACAGCCAGCTCGTCGCCAAGCAGCTAAAAGGCGAATATCGGGTCAAAGACCAGAATATGCGGAAATTTTACGATCTCGCCGTTGATATGTTCAGGTTTTTCGATTCGGTCAAGATAAACGAAGTTCCCCGTTCTCGCAACAAAGAGGCTGACGCGCTGGTTAACCGCGCGCTTGACCTCAACGCCCTTGTTTAGTCAACAAAAAGATTGTATAATATTTGTAGTGCATTGATAAATGTGGTATTTGTTTTTTTGCCATGAAAGCGCACCGGGTGATCGCTTTCCGCAGAGAGCGGAGAGAGGAAAGTCCGGGCTCCGAATAGCGGCGTAGCGGGTAACTCCCGTCCACCGCGAGGTGAGGATAAGAGCCACAGAGACGAGTCTGCTTCGCTTTTTGACATGCGGCGGAGGTAAAGCTTCGCGGGACCACTGGTCCCGGGAGAGGGGAACCCTCTACGAAGCCGCACCTCGGTTTTACATGTTGACCGGCGCAGCAGGGTGAAACGAGGCAATCTCTACGCGGAGCAAGGCCAAATAGGGAAGGAGTCAGGAAAGTCCGGAACATGCGGACCGACTGGCGGGAAGCGGCTAGTTTCCCAGACTTCCGGGTAGGCTGCCCGAGGCCTTTAGCGATAAAGGTCCCAGACGGATGGTCACCGCCCCGGTGCCGCTTTGCGCGGCAAACCACCGGGGTACAGAACCCGGCTTACAGGTGCGCTTTCATGGTTTTTTTTGACGGGGTATATCCCGCGGATCCTTAAGCGTTCGTTCTTGAAATGACCGGTCTTTTTTATCGGTGACCCCGGGTCGAGTTATGACTATAGATCGATTACTTAACGACATATGGCGAAAGAAGCTCACAAGGAAACAATTCCTTAAAAAGAGCATAGCCGCCGGGGCGGGGCTGGGGGCTTCGTTCGGCGCCTTAAGCTTGATCGATAACTATAAGGCTTACGCCGCGATAGGCGAGAGGCGGGGCATGAAGGAGGCCCTTTTTTACGAAAAAATGGGCAGCGAGCATGTTCGCTGCCTTTTGTGCCCGAACGAATGCGTTCTGGCTGACGGCCAGAGAGGTTTCTGCAGGGTGCGTGAACCGGTCAAAGGTAAACTTTACACTCTGGTATACGGTCTTGCCTGCGCCGTGCATCTGGACCCTATCGAAAAAAAACCTTTATTTCATGTAATGCCCGGGAGCAGAGCTTTTTCAGTGGCAACGGCCGGCTGTAATTCAAGATGTAAATTCTGCCAGAATTGGACCATTTCCCAGAAAACACCCGAAGAAACATCCAATCGGCTTCTTATGCCCGATGCTCTTGTTTCTTCCGCAAGGAACAACGATTGTTCTTCCATCGCGTATACATACAGTGAACCTTTCGTCTTTTACGAATATACTCTGGCGGCATCCGAAACGGCCCGTGGAGAAGGCCTTCTCAATGTCCTGGTCACGGGAGGGAAGATAAATAAAAAACCTCTTCAGAAGATCTGCTCCTTCGTTGACGCCGCTAATGTCGATCTGAAAGGTTTCGACAGGAGATATCTCAGAGAAGTGTGCGCGCAGGACCTGGATAACATACTGGACAATCTCGTAACCATGAGATCGAAAGGCGTATGGGTGGAACTTACCAATCTGATAGTTCCCACGCTCAATGACGATACGGCTAAGATAAGAGAAATGTGCCGATGGGTAAAGAAAGAGCTCGGGCCGGATGTCCCTCTTCATTTTTCCAGGTTCTGGCCCCGGTATAAATTGAGGACATTGTACCCGACTCCTCCGGATACCCTGAAAAAAGCAAGAAAGATAGCCCTTGAGGAAGGATTGCATTATGTATATATCGGCAATGTCCCGGAGGAAGATACAGAGAGCACAGTATGTCCGGACTGCGGGAATAAGGTGATAAGCCGCCTGGGATACAGGGTCCTTGAAAACAAGCTCCGCGACGGCAAATGTCCTTTCTGCGGTAATACTATCCCCGGCATCTGGGCTTGATCCGGCAAAGCCGGCGTCAGGCTCAATTGTATACGCGTTCCCGATCGGCCGGGTGTCGTGCGGGAGAGAGAGTTTTTCCTGAACTCCGATCCTTGATACGCCGGGAGCCTTTTTGAAGCGCCGGTTTGAGATTTTATCCGGGGCTGTATCGTCCGGTACAGGAACATTACACTTATCGATTATGGGCCTTAAAAAGATCATTCCCATATCCATGCTTGCCGCGGGTATCAGTTCCATGGCTTCGCAGATCATTTTTCTCAGGGAGTTCCTGGTCGTTTTTTCCGGAAACGAGATCTCTGTAGGGATGCTGCTGGCCGCCTGGCTGATATGGGGATCGGCGGGAAGTTTTCTCTTTTCAAAGCTGCAGGAATACTTCAGGTCTCCCGCTATGCTGCTTTGCGGCATTCAGTCGCTGCTTTTTCCGGTCATCCCTCTGACATTTTTTCTTATACGCTCTTCTAAAGGCTTTCTTGCGGTATCGCCCGGTGAGATATCGGGGTATGGTCCTATGGCCCTTGTAACTTTTTCGGTGCTTTCGATAAGCTGTCTTCTTTTCGGCGGAATTTTCAGTGTTTCCTGCGGGGCTTATTCCTCCGTTTCGCGGGTAGCCGGAGAGAGGGCCATTACCCGCATGTACATAATGGAGGCTTTAGGGGCCCTTATCGGCGGTATAGGGGTAGCGTTTCTGGCTATCAGGGTCCTTAGTCCGGCTTTTATGGTGCTGGCACTCGGGGTTTTAAACCTCGTTTTGTCCCTTTTTGTAAGGATCGCCGCGCCCGGGCGCTCAATGAAAAAGGGCATAGTCGCAGGACAATCCATCCTTTTGTTCCTGGCATGCGGGATGTTCCTGTTCAACGCTCCCGGTGCTTTTGATAAGCTATCCAGGGATATTATGTGGAGTCCTCTCCGGCCGGCCGCTTCCAGAGACACCGTTTACGGCAATATTACAGTCACCGTATCGGGAGAGCAGAAGTCTTTCTTCGTCAACGGGCTTCATCTGTATTCCGTACCGGACAGGATGTCGGCTGAGGAAGCCGTGCATTTCGTGCTGCTCGAGCATCCCGAGCCCAAACGAGTTCTTCTCGTGGGAGGGGGCATGGGCGGAGCCCTTGCCGAAATACTTAAACATCCCGTGGAAAAAGTTGATTATGTCGAGCTGGACCCCGGGATAATAACCATGGCCGGAGAATATCTTGCCGGGGACGCTTTATCGGTATTGAACGATCCGCGTGTAAGTGTGCTCAATGTAGACGGAAGATATTATATAAAGCGGTCCCGAAAACGATACGACTGCGTTATTATCGATCTTGGGGATCCCTATACGGCGCAGATCAACAGGTTCTATACCGTGGATTTTTTTAAAGAGCTCAGGGGCGTGCTTGCTCCCGGGGGGATAGGGGGGTTCCGTTTGACCTCGTCGCCGAACTATATAAGCGCTGAGCTGGCGGATTATCTTTCCTCCATATATATGAGCCTGTCCCGGGTGTTTCGCGGCATAATGCTCATCCCCGGAGGGACAATGCATTTTCTTTTCAGTGAAGACGAGGCGGTATTGTCGCCTGACGCGGTCAAGCTCGAAGAACGGCGAAGACAACGGGGGATCGATATCGCTTATGTAAGGTCATACTATACATTCGACAGGTTTTCCCCCGAAAGGGTGTCGTATGCCCTCGAGGTCCTGCGGAAAAGAAGCGCTCCCATGAATTTTGATTTCCGGCCTATAGGCTATTTTTTCGCAACGCTTTTCTGGAACAGCCAGACATCGATGTCCTTTCTGGACTATGTGATGATGAAAGCCACCCGCGGATGGATATGGTCCGGAGCGGCCATTCTATGTCTATTCCTCCTGTTCTTCGGGGCGGTCAACAAAGGAAGAACTCACCGGCCGGTACTTCTTTCGGTAACTACCACCGGATTCGCGGAAATATATTTCCAGGTCGCCATTCTCCTCGCTTTTCAGGAGATATACGGTTATGTCTTCTATAAGGTCGGCATACTTATGGCTTCCTTCATGACCGGTCTGGCCTGCGGCGCGTGGTTCATTGAAAAAAAGATGCCTTCGGAGAAATATATCATGAAAGCCCTTTTGCGTACACAGACAGCCGTCTGCCTGTATCCTTTGATCCTTCCGGCCGTTTTCTTTTTGTTGTCCACTACTTCATCAGCTCAGCTGTACAGGCTGGGGTCAACGGTCATATTTCCCGTGATGCCTTTCGCGGCGGGTTTTATCGGCGGAGTGCAATTCCCGCTTGCGGGGAGATTCTATTTCTCCCTCCGAAAGACGGAAGGCCGGGTTTCCGGTATCACTTACGGTATGGACCTTCTGGGGGCTGCCACGGGTGCTTTCGTTTCATCAGCTTTGCTCTTGCCCCTTATCGGAGTATATTCTTCCTGCCTGCTCGTTTTCCTCATAAATTCCTGCGCCTTTTTCGGTATATTTTTCTCCATCGGCCGGGCAAGGAGAGTAAAAAGCGCCGGGATTTGAACTTGTATAATACCTTTCTAAGTTATATAATTAAAAAACCGATCATTAAACCATGAAGGGCGGTTTCCGAATGTTCGATCTTAATAAACTAGGTGATATGACAAAACTGGCAAGCCAGGCCAAAAAAATGCAGGCCGAACAGGAAAAGGTTCAGCGGGCGCAGCAGGACATGCTTAAGTCCATATCCGATAAACTGGATAAGGTCATACGGCTTCTTGAGCAGAGATCTTAAAGTACTTTCCTTATATCGGCGTGAGGCTAGAGGCTAGAGGTGCGGTACTCGGTGCCCGGTACTCGGTACAGCCATGGCTGGTTTCCTGTGCCTTGAACCCGCGGTCACCGGTGCTCTTGTATACTGGTGAACTAGTGCTCTGATACTCTGGCACAAGCGAGGCAAGGCCGGGCGATGACACTTTGACACTTAATGAAACTTAAAGAGGGGTATTAAAGAGGCCCCTGTGACCTGCGACCTCCGAGCTAAGAGCTGACTTGACGCTTAACGCTTGTGACCTGAAAATACCATGGCTATATCTGATAATGTCCGAAAGATACTGGAAGAGATAAACGGCAGGGCCGAACTCGTTGCCGCGGCCAAGACAAGGACAGCGGACGAGATAAGGGAGGCGGTAAAGGCCGGAGTGCGCATTGTTGGACAGAATTATGTTCAGGAGGCTGAGGCGGTATACCAAGATATAGGGCGTGAAGTGCGATGGCATTTTATCGGTCATCTGCAGAAGAACAAGGTAAAAAAAGCGGTCGCTATATTCGATATGATAGAGACAGTGGATTCCGTAGAGCTTGCGTCAGTTATAGACAAACGCTGCGCGGCGATCGACAGGACAATCGATGTGCTTATAGAGGTCAATAGCGGCAGGGAGCCTCAGAAAGCCGGTGTCTTGCCGGAGGATGTGCGTCCGCTGGCCGAGAAACTGGCGGGGATGCGCAATATCAGGCTCAGGGGGCTTATGACCATGGGTCCTTTTACCGGAGATCCCGAAGAAGCCAGGCCGTATTTTTCCGGGACCAGGAAGGTTTTCGAGGAGATCTCGGGGGCTCTCCCGGAAGGGGCCAGTATGGATTATCTTTCGATGGGAATGAGCAATTCCTTCAGGGTAGCCATAGAAGAA
This sequence comes from Candidatus Omnitrophota bacterium, assembly GCA_014728075.1. Lineage (GTDB taxonomy): Bacteria > Omnitrophota > Gorgyraeia > Tantalellales > Tantalellaceae > WJMG01. Next base: position 11,844 of record WJMG01000006.1, read on the forward strand.
GGCGCGAATCTCGTGCGTATAGGCACAGCTATATTCGGGGAGAGGGATTATAGTTAGGGGTCCGGTATCAGGGAGCAGGTATCGGGTGATGTGCCCGATGTCTAAAGCCCGACACCGGATACCCGAAACCCAACACCGATAGTATGTATGTAAAGATATTATACGATAACAAAGCCAAGAGGGGGCTTGTTTCGGGGCACGGTTTTTCCTGTCTTGTCGGGGGGAAAATACTTTTCGACACCGGGGAGGCTTCCGCTTCTCTTCTGGAGAACATGCACAGGCTTGTTGTTGATCCCGAACAGCTGGAAGGAGTGGTCATTTCCCATGATCACTGGGACCATACCGGAGGGCTCTGGGAGATCTTGAAGAACCGTAAAGGGTTGAAGGTCTATGTCTGTCCTTCTTCCGGGGATATTCTTAAGGATTGCATAAGAGAGCTTGGGGGTGATCTCGTTGAGGTGGCGGAACCGCTTGAGGTCGCTAAAGGCATATATGTCACAGGTGAGATCATGGGAAAATACAAGGACGAACGGATCGCGGAACAGGCGCTTGTGGTAAAGGGCGAAAAGGGAACATCGGTCATCACGGGATGCGCGCATCCCGGCATAGTCAGGGTCCTCAAACATATAGAGAGAATAATGGGGCTCAAGGACCCGTATATGTTAATGGGCGGATTCCATCTCAGGGATATGGACAGAGAAGGGATAGGAAGGGTCATTGCCGATATCAGAGACCTTGGAGTCGTTAAGACAGCTCCTTCCCACTGCTCCGGAGACCGGGCCATGCGCATGTTCTCAGGCCGGTTTCCCGGAGGTTTCGTCCCGGTGAGAGCCGGACAGATCATACAGTTGTAGATATTAAAGTTCAAAGGCGGAGTATGATGCAACAGAACAGGTCAAAGGTGAACATGCCCGGAGATGTTTACGATATCGTGATAATAGGCGGAGGTCCGGCCGGTCTGACCGCGGGCTTGTACGCTGCCCGGAGTAAGATGAAGACCCTTATGATCGAGAGTTTTTCCGTTATGGGCCAGGCGACCATGACGGACCTTATCGAGAACTATCCCGGCATAGAGAAGACCAACGGTTTTGACCTCATCACGAAAGTGAAGGGACAGGCCGTTTCTTTCGGGCTTGAATGCGCGCAGGGAACCGTCACGGGTATAGGCAGGCATTCCAGGGACGGTGTAAGTGTCTGGAAGATCTCCGGGGACGGGAAGGAATACGAAACTCTCTCTGTTATAGCCGCAAGCGGAGCGTATCCCCGTAAAATAGGGGTTCCCGGCGAAAAAGAATTCACGGGAAAGGGTGTGTCCTATTGCGCTACCTGTGACGGCGCTTTTTTCAGGGGTAAGGACATACTCGTGGTCGGCGGAGGCAATACAGCCGTTGAGGAGGCATTGTACCTTACTAAATTCGGGAAGAAGGTCACTGTTGTCCACCGGCGGGACAGGTTGCGCGCTTCGGGAGTGGTCCAGGAAAGGGCCTTCGCGAGCGATAAAATAGATTTTGCGTGGAACTCGGTAGTGGAGGAGATAAGAGGCGGTGAAAAGGTGGAAAGCGTGCTTCTTCGTAATGTGAAAACCGATGGAATGACCGAATTGGCCTGTGACGGGGTTTTCGTGTTTATCGGGTGGAACGCCAATACGGGATTTCTCGAAGGTGTAGTGGAACTGGACGAAAAAGGGGCTGTTCTCGCGGACGATGAGATGAAGACCTCCTCGGAAGGTGTTTTTGCCGCCGGTGATTGCCGCAGGAAGGTGCTTAACCAGATAGTTACCGCCTGCGGAGACGGAGCCGTGGCCGCGTATTCGGCCGAGCAGTATGTGCAGGAATTGAAAGGGATAGCGTATCATTAGGGCCGATGTCGGCCTTCCAGGTATCAAAGAATAAGGAAAGATTGAGATTTAGATCGAGATCGAGGAAGATCTTTACAAGCCGAAGGCCTGCTGGATCCAGATCTCAGTCTAAATCTTACTCCCTTTGCCCTTAGCCCTATGCTCTATGCGTACTCGCGATCACTGGTGCACCGGTACGCTAACTTAACGCTTGACGCTAAACCAAATTCGCGGCCGGGAGGCCGCTCCTACAAATCGTGAGTAACTTGGTTAAGTAAAAAGTTAAAAGTAAAAAGTAAAAAATAAAGGAAATCCTGGAATAG
>WJMG01000062.1 GCA_014728075.1 Candidatus Omnitrophota bacterium
AAGTTTATGAGAACGATAGTGGTAATGCGGAGAGTTGGTCGGCATCCGGGGAGCGGGGCTAGAGGCAATTCAGCTTTCAGATATCAGATCTCAGCTGTCAGCCTCCTAAGTGTCAGAGAGTCAGCCTTCGGCAGTCGAGAGGCGAAAGGAACAGGACAGCGGTGGAACGATCTCGTCCGTCAAAGATGTTCCGGCGCTCAGACACCCGAACTCGCGTGTGGCTCGTTCGGAAACTCGCGGCGGAACACCTTTAACGGACGACGGACCATGTGTTTTTACTTTTGTCTGATCCCCGCTTAGACTATGCGGGAGGACATCTTTTATTTTTGAAAAGGTAAATTATCCTACCCGGCAAAGTCCTCGAAACTCCACTGCATTTTAGAGGAGACGGGTTTTATCGGGGAGTACATAAAAATAAATGGCTTTTTGACCTTCGATCTAACCCATCTCCGTGATATCCGCAAATCTCCGTGATCCCTTAACGCTTGCCGCTGAAAAGATCTCCCGTGCCTTGTACCTTGTGCATTGGGTCCGTGCTCCGGGGATGTCCGCGGCGTAATACGCTGTCCGGAACCCTAGGGGGAAATATATAAGGTGTATGTCCGCTGCCGCGGATAAAGGGAAAGAGACCCGTACCACCATCAATGAGATCACCGGAACCGCCAGCCTGAGCAAAAGAGGATCAGATGTAACATGAAAGGGCGCCTTAAAAAGTTGCCTGACCTTATCGGTGAAGTATTAGTATTCAGGGGGAGCGTAAAGGTCGAGGGTCCGCAACGGTCCGTCACCGGTGTTCTTTATCTCATGGCTTTCCCCGGCCTCGACCAGGACAAGCACCCCTTTGGAGAGCTCTGTCCTTTTGCCGCCGACTATTGCCTCGCCTGTGCCCTCAAGCACGAGAAGCCACTGGTCGCTGTCTTCGTGCCTGTTGTCAGGGCCTCCGACTGACCCTCCGGGCGCTACCGTCATCAGCGCCGCCTGCGACCTTTCGCTTCCGCCCAGAACTTCCCATTCTTTCCGTGTTTCTGTAGTGTATCTCTGCATGTTATCCGTGCTTTCTTATTCGCATCCGCAGGCCTCGCCGGACTGCTTCTTTTCCTTCATCTGCTGCCCGCAGCATTCCTCCTGGTTTTCTGAAGTCTTACCGCAGCTTCCGCATTCGTATTGTTTTTTGCTTTCTTCTCCGCACATTCCGCACCTCCTGTTTTTCGTTGATGAACACATTTCCAATAAAACTATTTTAACGCTACCGCCGAAAGAGGGCACTAGGGTAAAGGCACTTTTTATTGACCATTTTCCATATCCATTCCTGAAAGAAAATAGTCAATAAAAAGAGGAAAGCGCACATTGCGCTGAACCCTCTTTTATGAAAAGATAAACAACAACGCGGACAGGGAAGAAAAAAAGGTGATAAGGCCGTAATACAAAGGAGGTAGATATGAGCAGCAGCGACACGGTATATGAGATAAAACAACTGGCAGGTTCTTCCGGTATCGGGGTTGAGGAAGCGGTCCAGAACGCCATAGACAGGGCCCGCACGCCGGAGGGGACGCTCCGCTGGTTCGAGGTCGTGGGTGCCAGGGGGTATATAGAGAAAGGAAAAGTCTCCTACTGGCAGGTGGAAGTGAAAATAGGCATCCATCCCGGAGCGGAAGAAGAAAAGAGAGACGCCGGGCCCGCGAAAGGTGAAAAGAAGCCTGATCCGGAGAAGAAGGAAAAAAGCGAAGAAGCCGGGGAGGCGAAGGCCGGAAACGGCGGCAAGTACCGCTGCAAGGTCTGCGGATATATATACGATCCGTCAAAAGGGGATACCGATAACGGGGTAGATCCCGGGACGCCTTTCAAGGACCTTCCCGATGACTGGAAATGCCCGGAGTGCGGCGCGGCGAAAGACATGTTCGAAAAGGTCTGATAACCGAACCTGTTTTCGTATCAGGCAGTTGCTGAAGGACGGAAGTGCAGTCAATATGAATACAGGCGGCCGGAAAAAATATACCTGCCTCCGCGGGGAACGGCCGGCGAATTCTAATAGCGTGATCTTAAAAAAGGAGGATATCCATGTTGCCCGCAGGCCCTCTCATGAAAGAACACAGGCTTATTGAAAGGATGATAGCTCTCGTAGCGGAAAAGCGTGAAAAGTTCGAGAAAAAAAGCGAGGCCGACCCCGTTTTCATAGAAGCGGCGGTCGATTTTATAAGGACCTATGCCGACAGGTCACATCACGGAAAAGAAGAGGACATTCTTTTTCGCGAGCTCAAGAAAAAGGACATGTCTGAAGAGCACAAAAAGACAATGGGAGAGCTCATAGAGGACCATAAATATGGAAGGAAGGTCACCGGAGATCTGGACGAGGCTAACGCTTCCTACAGAAAAGGCGAGGAGGAAGCCCTCGGCAGGATCAAGGAAGCGATGGACAGGCTCACCGAACTTTATCCCCGGCACATCGAGAAGGAGGACGAGAGGTTCTTTCTTCCCGTGATGGAATATTTCGATGACGGGGAAAAGGAGTCCATGCTCGAGGAGATGGCGGAATTTGACCGCGGCATGCTGCACAGGAAATACGAGGATACGGTAAAGAAATTCGAGAAATAGATGTCGCGGGGCACCGATGCCCCCGCGTCGAAAGAACGGAGAAAAAAGGAGGTTAAGGATGGCTGATGTAAAGAAAGAACTTGTGGAAATGCTCAATCACGCCCTGGAACTCGAGCACGCGGCCAGGATACAGTACCTGTCCCACGCCGAGAGGGTTTCCGGACCGGGCGCCGAGATGGTCATAAACCGCCTCAAGGAAATAGCGTCCGATGAGAAAGAACACGAGGATATGTTCCGTGAACTCATAGGGGGCTACCTTGGCGGCGTGCCTACGATGGAGCTTTCCGAAAGGCACGGGGCCGAAGACAGAGAGGGTATCCTCAAAGTGAACCTGGAGGACGAGAAGAACGCCATAGACTTCTACAAGCAGGTCTATAAAAAGGTCCTGGAGAACAGGGACGCGCTGAAATACGAGTTCGAGACCCTGGAGCACGGATTGCGCCACATTATCATAGACGAACAGGAGCATGTCTCAGAACTATCCCTGCTTCTGGGGGACTAAACACGAGGGGCGGATATGAGCAGGAATAATGATATGTCGGTAAGGATAACGGGTGAGGCGGGCCAGGGGATAAAGACCATAGGGCACGCTCTCTGCGAGATATTCGTCAAGGCCGGGTACAATATTTTCGCGAACATGGATTACATGTCCCGCATAAGGGGAGGCAACAACTATTTCCAGATAAGGATCTCTTCTTCGCCGGTCCACGCGCTGAGAGAAGCTCCTGATATCGTTGTCGCCCTGAACGCGGAAAGCGTTTCCCTTCATAGCGGCGCTTTGTCCGAAGGCGGATTGCTGTTCGCGGATATCGAGAACTCGGGGGTAAAGGAAAAGGAAGCCCGGTTGAGGGACGCGCCTTTCTTCAGGATAGCCGAAGAAACCGGGTCCGAAATTTATGTCAGCGCCGTATCCTGCGGCCTGATCGCGGGCATCACAGGGATAGATTTCCGGCATGTGGAGTCCGTTCTGGAAAAGTATTTCGGTAAAGACGAGGAAATCAGGGATAACAACATAAAGGCCGGGAAGAAAGGATACGCCCTGGCGGGAGAAAAGTTCAAAGAGGATATACACTCCCCGCAAACATCGGAAGAAGCAGGTAAATACCTTTTGAACGGTACAGAAGCGATGGCGATGGGAGCCATACGCGCGGGATGCAAGTTCTATTCAGCCTATCCCATGACCCCGGCGACGGGTGTAATGTTGAACATGGCGAAATACGCTGACGATTTCAACATACTCGTGGAACAGGCGGAAGACGAGATCGCGGCGGTCAACATGGCTATCGGCGCCTCGTTCGCGGGCGCCAGGGCTATGACCGCGACTTCCGGAGGAGGGCTTTGCCTGATGGCCGAGGGAATAAGCCTTGCCGGCATGACCGAGACTCCGGTAGTTATCGTGGACGCCCAGCGCCCCGCTCCCGCAACCGGCCTTCCTACGCGGACGGAACAGGGGGACCTGGAGTTAGCCATATACGGATGCCATGGAGAGTTCCCCAGGGCCGTCCTCGCCCCCGGGTCCATAGAGGAGTGTTACCGGCTGACCCTGAAGGCTTTCGAGCTGGCGGACAAGTACCAGATACCGGTGCTCGTTCTTACCGACCAGTATCTCGCCGATTCCCTCCGCGATATAAAGGCGCTGGGAGGTGAAGATACCCGTGTACGCAAATTCTCGCTGTCGAGGGACGAATCCTCCTCGATAAAGGAGTATAAGAGATACGAGCTCACAGACACCGGCATCTCGCCTAGGGCTATACCCTCGTGGCTGGCCGATGTTATTTACGCCGACAGTGACGAACACACGGAAGAGGGGCACATCACCGAATCTGACACTGTCAGGAACAGCATGGTGGATAAGAGGCTGTACAGGAAGGGCCGTCTTCTGGCGGAAGAGGTCATTCCGCCGGAAGTTTCCGGTCCGGGGGGGGCGGAAACGATACTGGTGGGTTTCGGGTCCACCCGCGGGGTCATAAACGAGGTACGCGAAAGAAAAGGCGGGGGTTACGGGGCTCTGCACTTGCCCCAGGTCTGGCCGTTCCCGGCGGAAGCCGTCCGGAAGACCCTGGAAGGCAGGAAGAAAGTTATCTGTATAGAGAATAACGCTTCCGCGCAGCTCGCGGGGCTTATAAGGAAGAAGACCGGGATAGAGGTAAGCGAGTCCATACTCAAGTATGACGGCAGGCCGTTCAATACGGATATTTTAACGGAACGCATCTGAAAACGAGGTGTATCATGGGAATAGAAAGGTACAACAGCACAGACCCTATAGCCTGGTGCCCGGGCTGCGGGAATTTCGGTATGCTCGGGGCGGTCAAGAAAGCGATGGACAAGCTTGAGCTGGCCCCTGAAGAGGTGCTTCTCGTCTCCGGCATCGGCCAGGCGGCAAAGCTTCCTCATTATGTGAAGGCGAATTGCTTCAATGGGCTTCACGGAAGAGCTTTGCCCGTAGCCTGCGGGGCGCGGATGGCCAACCGACGCCTTAATGTCATAGTTACCACGGGAGACGGTGACTGTTACGGAGAGGGAGGAAACCACCTTATTCATAACATACGAAGAAATCCCGACATCACGGTGGTGGTCCACAACAACCAGATATACGGGCTTACCAAGGGCCAGGCCTCGCCGACTACCGACAGAGACTATGTCACGCCGGTCCAGACCAAAGGAGTTATCGAAGAGCCTTTTCACGCGCTTCAGGCGGCGATCACGCTGGGTGTCGGCTTCGCGGCCAGGAGCTTTTCGGGGGAGATAGACCACGCCGCCGCAATGATCACCAAAGGTGTGGAGCATAAAGGCTTCGCGCTCGTGGAGGTCATGCAGCCCTGCGTCTCTTTCAACAAGAAGAATACGCACGCCTGGTACAAGGAAAGGATATATAAGCTGGAAGAGGAAGACGAGTACGATCCCGGAGACAGGAACGCGGCGTACATAAGAGCGGGCCAGTGGGGGGAGAAGATACCCATAGGTGTGCTGTTCGAAGAGGGATCCGATTCTTTCGAGAAGAGAAGCGGTCTCCTGGACAGGGCTCCCCTTGCGGAAGAGGACATCGAGAATATAGACATCTCGCCGATGCTCGAAGATTTCCGGGTCTAAAGGGCGTTGAGCCTCCGGGTTTCGGCCTCCGGCAGACCAGAGGCGCGGGGCGCGAGGCGAAAGGAACAGAATAGCGGTGGAATGATCTCGTCCGTCAAAGATGTTCCGGCGCTCAGACACCCGAACTCGCGTGTGGCTCGTTCGGAAACTCGCGGCGGACCACCTTTAACGGACTCGTAAGAGGCCTTTCGCCTTAATAAAAAACAACCCGGGGGAGTTATGTCCCCCAAACCCCCCTAAATTC
>WJMG01000007.1 GCA_014728075.1 Candidatus Omnitrophota bacterium
CTACTACGGCCGTTATAGACAGGATGATAGAACAGGAATATGTTGAAAGGGAAAGGGATTCCCGGGACAGGAGGGTAGTGCTGGTCAAGGCCTCTCCGAAAGGTAAAAAGATGCAGAGAGAACTCATGAGGTTAAGGACCCGAACCACCAATGATATGTTCTCGGTGCTTACCGAAAAGGAGAAGAAAGAATATCTGCGGCTGATCAGGAAAGTTCACGATAACCTTATTGCGGGGGAAAAAGATGGCCGGTAGATCCTTAAAGACGCTATTGTGTTTTTTCTTTCTTGTCGCGGTGACGCCTTTCCCCGCGGCTTTTTCCGCTGAGGCCCCCTCCGGGAAAGATCCCGAGCAGGTACATGTGCTTTCGCTGGTCGACTGCCTGAATATCGCTTTGGACAACAGCTTTGAGGTCAAAATGGCCAGGCTCGACCTCTTGATCGCCGAAACCGACCTGATGTATTCCAATGCGGTATTCGATACGGTACTTTTCGGGAATATCGGGTATACCGAGGATAAAAGGCAGGAGCTTTCGGTCTTTTCGGCCGATGACGACCAGGTCAATGTCTATTCGGCCGGCATTTCCAAAAAGCTGCCATCGGGGACCGAGGTAAGCGCGGTTTTGACCGACACCCGTTACTGGGACAACAGCGGGTTCATCTCCAAGAACCCTTCTCATAACGCGGAGCTTCAGTTCGAGGCCAGGCAGCCGATAGGAAAAAATTTTTTCGGTTACGCGGACAGGGCGGGCGTGACCATGACCGCCCTGGCTGTAAAGAACTCGGACCTTGCTTCCCGGGACCGTATCGAGCAGCTTCTTGCCGATACCGCCTTGTCCTACACGGACCTTCTTTTCGCTAAAAGGTCTCTGGACATATACAGTGATATCTACGACAGGGCAGAAAAGCTTTACGGAAGCATAAAGAAGAACTACCAGATAGGCATAAGCGAGAAAGTCGACCTGCTGGCCGCCGAGGCCAACCTGGCCAACAGAAAGGCGGACCTGATAATCGCCCGTAACTCGTACCGGGACGCCATGGAGAGCCTCAAACTGATAATGAACCTCGGGGAGGATGTCCGTATCCTTCCCGAAGAGGGCCTGTCTTTCGAGCCCCTTAAGGCGGAACTTTCGGATTGCCTTGAAAAGGCCTTCAGGTACAGGCGTGACTACAGGATAAATAAACGGGACCTGGAGATCAGGGGGATAGACCTTAAGGTCAAGAAGAACGCGCTATGGCCGGAGATAGACCTTGTGGGCACCTTTTCCATGAACGGTCTTGAAAAGGATTTCAGCAAGGCGATATCAAAGACTACCGTAGCCGACAATACTTATTACTTCGGAGGCGTGGAGTTCTCGTGGCCTCTCGAGAACAGGGCCGCCCGCGCTCTGAGCCGCAAGGCTTCCCGTGAGAAGGAAAAAGCTGTACTCGCCATAAAGCGGACGGAACGGAGGATAATCACACAGGTCGGTATAGCTTACGAGGATACGGTTGCTTACGGCGCCGGCAGGGAATTCACTCGCCGGGCCATGGGTCTGCAGTCCGAAAAACTTGAAGAGGAGGAGAAGAACTTCCTTCACGGAAGGTCCGGGACCAAACGCCTTATCGATTATCAGCAGGACCTTCTTTTCTCGGAGCTTGAGGACGCCCGGGCGCTTTTGAACCATAGAAAGGCCAAAGTGGAGCTTTTCAGGAAAATGAACATAATACTCGAAAATTTCGAAGAGGTGCTATGAGCCTGCCCAAGTTCAGCGTGAACAATTCTATCTTCGTGAACATGATATCGGTTATCATTCTGATAATCGGGGGCATTACCCTCATGGGGATGAACCGCGAAGTGTTTCCCAATGTTTCTTTCGACATTGTCAGCATTTCCACCTATTACGCCGGCGCGACCCCTCTGGATGTTGAGAAATTGATAACCGTCCCGATAGAAAAAGAGCTGCAGGAAGTCGACGGCATCAAGGAGGTAAATTCCACTTCGGCGTCGGGTGCCTCCGTTATCTTCGTGAAGCTCGACCCGGACGAGCCGGACAAGGATACGGTAATACGCGACATACAAAGCGCGGTGGACAAGGTCAGGGACCTGCCCGAGGATGTCGAGGACCCCGTGGTCACGGAGATCGACAGCAAGCAGTATCCTATAGTAGAGGTAGCCCTCTCGGGGGATATGAGCGAACGCCGGCTTCGAGAATACGCCGATGTCCTGGAGGACCTTATAGAGGACATAAAAGGGGTCTCCAAGGTCACCAAGGACGGTTACAGGGACCGCGAAATGCAGATCATGGTAGACCCCCAAAAAATGAAGGCGCGGTATGTTTCCATTGACGAGATAGAAGCGGCCCTGGCAAGGCGTAATATCAGCCTTCCCGCCGGAAAACTGGATACCGCGACCACCGAATACAATATACGGACCACGGGGGAGTTCGAAGATCCGGAAGAGATAGAGGATGTGATAATACGAGCCAACGACGCCGGTAACTGGCTTCGAATAAGGGATGTAGGCCGTGTTGTTGACGGGTTCAAGGAAGAGACCGTAATAACCAAGTCGTGGGGTTCACGCTCCATAAACCTGATAGTCATGAAAAAGGGGTCCGGGGACGCTATTACCATAGTGGACGAGGTGAAGGAGGTCTGCGCGGCTTTTCTGGAGAAGATACCGGACGAGCTGAAAATATCATACATCAACGATTACTCTTTTTACGCCAGGAGACGGCTGAATGTCCTCATGAACAACGCCTGGGTAGGCCTGGCCCTGGTCATCGGCATAATGCTGGTCTTTCTGCAGAAACGGATGGCCCTCCTAACGGTGCTTGGTATTCCCATATCATTCTTTGCCACCTTTATAGTAATGGGGGCCATGGGTGTCACGATAAACCTGATAAGCATGTTCGGGCTCATAGTCGTCCTTGGTATGCTCGTCGACGACGGCATAATCGTGGCGGAGAACGCCTACAGGTACATAGAAGAAGGCATGGAACCCAGGAAAGCCGCGGTAAAAGGCGCCGAGGAGGTTATGGGCGCGGTCACCTCGGCGATCCTGACGACCATAGCGGCTTTTTCCCCGCTTCTTTTTATGACGGGTATCATCGGGAAGTTCATACGCAATATTCCGACGGTCGTTATCATAGCCCTGATCGCCTCACTGGGGGAGGCGCTCGTAATACTCCCAAGCCATATCGCGGATTTTGTCAAGGTAAGGACCGACGCTTCCGGGAAACCGGTGGGCATGAAAAAGGACCTTGCCTGGTTCAAGGCGCTTATCAAGTTCTACACGGGGGTAGTGGAAGGGGCCATAAAGCATCGTTACAAAGTTGTGGCGGGGTTCATAGGAGTGCTTGCGGTCGCTCTCTTTTTCGCGTTCAATGTCCTGAAGTTCATCCTGTTCCCGGCCGCGGGAATAAACTTTTTCTTTATCAGGGGAGAAGCTCCTATAGGCACACCGCTTTACAGGACAAACGAACTTATAGCCCCGGTGGAGGACATAGTTTCCGGGATGTCGGACGAAGAACTTGACGCTTATGTTACGACCGTCGGCAGTATAGCGGAAGACAGGAACGATCCCTTCAGCGGAAAGGCGAGCAACCTCGTACAGGTAACGGTATATCTCACCCAGGAACAGGACAGGGAAAGGAATGTCACGGAGATAATAGACGAGCTGCGAGAGAAGACCCGGGATATCGAGGGGTTTGACGACCTCCGGTTCGATATCCCCGAAACGGGGCCTCCCGTCGGTAAGGCCGTGGAGGCTAAGATACGGGGAGAGGACTTCGAGGTCCTGGACAGGATAGCGCACGAATACATGGATTACCTGAACACCATAGAGGGGACCACGGATGTTACCTGGGACCACAAGCCCGGTAAAGAGGAAATAAGAGTGAAGGTGGACCACGACAAAGCGGCCATGGCCGGACTTTCCATAGGTCAGATAGCCAGCACGGTAAGAGCGGTTTTCGAGGGAGGCATAGCCACGAAGATAAAACCGGTTAAAGCGGAAGAAGAAACGGATGTCACCGTCATGTTCGATAAGGAAGAAACGCACGACATGTCCGTTTTCAACGAAATATATGTCGCCAACAGTTACGGCAAGCTGATCCCCCTTAATAAAGTCTCTACAATAAAGAAGGTCCCCAGCACCACGAACATCCACCACCTTGACGGAAAAAGAGTGGTAACGGCCTCGGCAAATGTAGATACCGACAAGACCACCTCTCTGGAGGTGAACGCTAAACTTAAAGAGAAGTTCAGGGGCATTCCCGACAGGTATATAGGTTATTCGGTAAAATACGGAGGAGAGCAGGAAGAGACCGTGGAATCCCTGGTGAGCCTCCTTAAGGCTTTCTTCTTCGCTTTTCTTGTCGTTTACCTGATACTTTCCTCTTTCTTCAAATCGGTCGTGCAGCCTCTGGTAGTCATGCTGGCCATACCCTTTGGCCTTATAGGCGTCGTGGTAGCTTTCCTTGCGCACGGGATACCTATCTCTTTTCTCGCCATACTGGGTGTGGTCAGCCTGAACGGTATAGTGGTCAACGACTCCATAGTACTCGTGGATTTTATCAACAAACTCCGCCGGGAAGGCGCGGAAAGGAGGGAATCCATAATCAAGGCCGGCCAGATGAGGCTGAGGCCCGTTATCTTGACCACCGTGACTACGGCCGGAGGCCTGTCTACTGTGGCTTACGGGATAGGGGGCAAGGACCCGTTCCTGGTGCCTATGGCGCTAGCGCTTTGCTGGGGGCTTGTTTTTGCCACACTTCTTACACTTGTAATAATACCCTGTATATATTCAATAATCGACGATTTTGCCATGAAAGTACTGCACCGTTCCAGCATGATCCGATGCGAAAGGATGGAGAACGGGAAATGCGAAGAGTATACTGACAGTGGCTAGAGGCTCGGGGCCAGAGGTTTCGCAGGGGTGCAGGTAGGGTACAGGTATATGTATTTGCTGTCAGCCTTAGACTTGCGGATCCTGCGTCGGTTCGCTTCTTGCCTTCCTTTTCCTTTTTCCTTTCAGGCGCAGCCTGAAATAGCCCGGCTCCATGCGCCAGGCGCCATCCCTTCGCGATATATGCCGTCCCGCATCTATCCTTTTCCCGGCTTGCGCAATGGTGTATAATAGACAAGTCTTAAAAAGCATGACAAGGAGGATATTATCAGACGGTTTAATGTGTCTATATTGCTTGCGGCCCTGCTGGCCCTGTCTTCGGGAGTTTCCGGGGCGCTTCCCGCGCCGCCGGAAAAGAAGGTGCTGGAGAACGGCGCTACCGTGCTTTGCCGGCATCTGCCTGATTCCCGGATGGTGACGGTGCAGGTCCGTGTTCTTTCAGGCCTTTCGAACGAAGGGCCTTATGCCGGTACCGGCGTATCCCATTTTCTGGAACATCTCTTGTTCAAAGGCACCGAGAAACTCGATTCCCAAGCGGTCAGAAGCGAGATAAAATCAATGGGAGGGATTACGAACGGCTCCACAGGGCTGGACTCGGCCGAATATCATATTACCGTGCCCGAGGAGAACTTTGAAAAGGCGTTATCGCTACTGGTGAATATGGTAACCCAGCCGGTATTTTCCGAAGAGGATTTCAGGAAGGAACGGGATGTCATACTGAAAGAGTTAAACCTGCATTACGACGATCCCGTGAGCAGGCGCATTTTTCTGCTTTTCTCGGAAGCTTACAGAGAGCATGTCTATAAATACCCCATTGTCGGCTATCCTAATACCCTCGGGGCTCTCTCTCCCGATGACATATTGAGATACCACAGGTCGGTCTATACCCCCGAAAGGATGATAATAGGCGTGACCGGAGGGGTTCCTCCGGCGAGGGTATTCCCGGCGGCGGAAAAGGCCATGGAAGGGATCTTGAGAGGGAAACAGTGGATGTCCTTCTCGGAAAAAGAACCCAGGCAGCTGGTAAAGAAGAGGTCCGATTTCAGCGCGAATGTAACGCTCGGCTACATAGCCATAGGATTTCACAGTTCGGACCTTTATTCAAAAGACCTGTATGCCGGTGATGTCCTCAGCGTCATACTGGGTGAAGGCAACGATTCACGCCTTTACACGCGGATGGTCAAGGAGAAAGAGCTTCTTTATGCAGTGAACTCGGGCAATTATACCCCTAAATATCCCGGCCTTCTGGTCGTGACCGGGATAGGAGATCCGGAGATCACGGAAAAGGCCGTAGACGGCATCTTTGAGCAGATAGAGGAGCTCAAGGACGGCAAAATAGACAACGACGAGCTGGAACGCGCGAAGAACATGATAATCTCCGATTATCTGGGGTCTCATGAAAGCATAGAGGTCATGAACTCTTCCATGACGACCGCTTATCTGCTTACGGGTGACGCTGCATTTTTCGACAAGTATGTGGAGGGTATCAAGGAAGTCACTTCTTCCGATGTCAGGGACGCCGCGCGGAAATACCTTCGAGCCGATAATTCCACGGTCGTTACCCTGTACCCTTCGTTTATGGCGAGGCGCCGGGAGGATGCCGTTGCCGGCCCTGCCGGAGAGCCTTCCGAAAAATACCTTGAACTGGACAACGGCATGAGGATCATCGTCAGGGAAGATGACAGGGTCCCTCTGGTGTCGTTCACACTGGCCTGTCCCGGCGGGCTGCGCGCCGAGACAAAAGACAACAACGGAGTTTCCAACCTTACCGCCATGATGCTTACCAAGGGTACCCGTAGAAGAGGCGAGGATGAGATAGTTCCCGGGATCGAGCGCCTGGGAGGCAGCCTGGAGCCTTTCAGCGGGATGAACAGCGTGGGTGTTTCCATGAAGGTACTTTCGTCCAACCTGGAGGAAAGCCTGGACATATTCGAGGATGTTATAAAAAATTCCGAGTTTCCCGAGAACGAATTGCGCAAGCTTAAGAAAAGGGTGAAAGCGGCCATAAAGGAACAGGAGAAGGATATTTTTTCTCACGCGCTCAATGTTTTCAGGTCCCGCCTTTACGGAGAACATCCTTACGGGATGAAGTTGTCGGGTACGGTGGATTCCGTGTCCTTCATCACCCGGGAAGAAATCCGACGGTTTTACGACCGTCACCTGGCGCCTTCAAAGGCAGTGCTGACAGTTGTCGGAGATGTTAACGCGGAAGATATGGTGTCCGAACTTACCGGCAGGTTCTCGCGCTGGAAAGGCGAAGCAGTACAGCTTAAGTCCGAAAAGATCGAAGAGGCGGGCTCGTTCTCCGAATATGCCGTTAAGATGGAAAAGGAACAGGCGCTTGCCGTAATAGGTTCGCTGGGAGTGAAGCTAGGCGATGACAGGCGTTACGCGCTGGCCGTGCTGAGCTCCGTGCTGTCAGGTTCCGACGGCATGCTTTTTAAAAGCCTGCGGGAGGAAGAAGGCCTTACCTATGCCTCCGGGGCTTTCAGTGTGCCCGAGGTCGACAGAGGCTATTTCGCGATATACGCCGCCACCGTCGAGGAGAATCTCGTAAAGGTCAAGAACACAATACTCGGCCTGCTGAAAAAAATAAGGGACGGGGAAATAAGCGGGGAAGAGATAGACGCTTCCATAGAGAAAGTTGTGTCCCGGTACGAACTTTCCCTCGAGACCAACAGTTCGCTGTCAATGGTCATGTGCCTGGACGAGCTTTACGGGCTGGGATATCGCAACTATACCGGATACCCGGAAGAGATCCGAAAGGTGACGAAAGAGGATGTGGTAAGCGTTGCCGGAGAATTACTTGAGAAGGACGACCTTGTGGCCGTACTGGTAAGGTCGTCGGGCCTGTGACCCGCTTTCAGCGGTATATGACAGACGGCCGCTGATGCAAGGGGGGGCGTCCTTCGACCGCTCAAAACATTCCTTTACCTCCCGGAGCGTTTCACTTATAATATTAAAATAATAAAAGACCAGTGGTATGGATGAGTTTGCGGGGCGAAGCCGCTGCCCCGCGGTCCTACCGGGAGGTGATCGTATGACCAGGCAGCCGGCAGTAGCGGGACAGTTCTATCCTTCGGACAAAAAAACCCTTCTTGACGATATTTCATCGATGATGACCGGGAACCCCGAAAAAATAGATGCGATAGGCGTAGTTTCTCCCCATGCGGGGTATGTCTATTCCGGGCCCGTCGCGGCGGAAGTCTTCTCCGGTATCGAACCTGCTCCGGTATATGTTATCCTCAGCCCTAACCACACGGGTTCCGGTGAGCGTTTCGCGGTCAGCGGACAGGACTGGCATACTCCTCTGGGCACATTGAGGTCAGAGCAGGGGCTCATAAGAGAACTTTGCGCGAATACCGGCCTGGCTTCGGTTGACGAGAACGCCCATTTGTACGAACATTCGGTGGAGGTGCAGCTTCCGTTCATACAGGCCGTATCGCCTGAAGCCCGTATAGTCCCTGTGACCATTTCGCATGCGGGGAAAGAAGAGATCAAGGAATTTGCGTCCGCCCTGGCGGATTCCGTGAGCGGACACGGGGAGAAAGTTATCATAGTGGCCTCCAGTGACATGACACACTACGAAAGCCGGGAATCCGCCTCAATCAAGGACGGGAAGGCCATAGAGAAAATACTCGCTCTCGACCCCGAGGGGCTTATGGAAACCGTAGGCTCGGAAAGTATAAGTATGTGCGGGTACTTGCCCGTAGCTCTCATGCTCATGTACGCCAAACGCATGGGAGCTAAGAACGCCAGTCTTGTAAAGTATACCGACAGCGGTGAGGCAACGGGAGATACCTCTCAAGTCGTCGGTTACGCGGGTATAGTCGTGTATTGAGGATAAGATCAAGAGCTCAACGGCCGGACGCCGGCTCTAACCATGGCAGGTATCAATGTTCCGCAGATTATTTAAAGGTTTTCGCAGGCCTAAGGTAGTTCTGGCCCTTGGCGGCGGAGGCGCGAGAGGCCTTACGAATGTAGGCGTACTCAAGGTGCTTGAAGAGGAATTCGGCTCCGGAAGCATGCCTTTCGACATGGTAGTGGGTACCAGCATCGGCAGCCTTATAGGCGCCGCTTACTGCCTCGGTGTGCCACCGGCGCGTCTGGAAAAGGCGGCCGGAGGTTTCAGCTGGCCCAACATAGTCGATATCGGGCTTCATTCCACAGGGCTTATAACGGGAAAAAAATTCGAGAATATTATCACAGACCTCATCGGCGACAAAGGTTTCGAGGATATGAAGATCCCTTTTGCCCTTACCACCACGGACATAGAGAACGGTGAGGAGCTTACACATTCCTCGGGAGACCTTGTGAGGCTCATAAGGGCGAGCTGTTCATGGCCCGGCATCTTTTCCGCCGTCGAGATCGACGGCCGCCTTCTTTCCGACGGAGGTATCAGGAACAGCATACCTACCAAGGCGGCTCTCGAAGCCGGAGCGGGTTTCATAATTGCCGTGAACCCGGGATTCTCGGTCAAGGACCAGAAAATATCGAATATACTGGACACTCTGGTGCAGTCCGTCCAGATAATGGGTGAAGAACTTAACCGGTACCAGTCGAAAGAAGCGGATATAGCGATAACGCCCGAACTGAAGGGTATAGACCAGTTCGATTTTGACAAAGCGGATGCTATAATACGGCAGGGAGAAAAGACAGCCCGGACACACATAAAAGAAATAAGGAAGAGGCTGGGGATAGGTAGGGGCTAGGCCCGTAAGCGGTACGCCTGCGGACGGCCCCATTATGCGGCAGGCGAGAGACCGGAGGCGAGAGGCTTCGTTTAGGCACAGGGACCTGTACCTTTTGACCGGTGAGCCGGTGCCCCGGCTCACCGGTACGCTAACTTGACGCTTAACGCTGAGAATGGCGCGCTGCTTTACGATGTGCGCCGGGACCAAGGAGTTGACATGGAAAACGATAAAGTAACTTTCACCGGATTTCTTTCCGGTATTGCCGCTGAGGGCATGATGGCTCTCGGTATGATCGAGAACCCCGTAACTAAAAAGACCGAAAAGAACCTGGGGCACGCCGGTTCCGTCGTCGACCTGCTGGAAGTCATAAAGCTGAAAACCCAGGGCAACAGGACGCGGGAAGAGGACAAGCTGCTTGATGATATACTACACCAGCTGAGGATGGCGTATGTCTCGTTCCTTGAGTCGAAAGACGCGAAACCCGAAGCGGAGAAAACGCCCGAAACGAATGGGTAGCGAACAGCGTACAGGGTACAGCGTATAGATCTAAACGCTAAACGCTGTATATAAACGAAAGGACAATATGAAGGGCAAGCTGGGGGCATTCCTGAGGATATTCGTCAGCGCCGGTCTTATGGCGCTTTTACTGTGGCTTATGCGCGACGAGTTCGGCGATATCGTCGGAACCATATCTTCGGGCAACCAGCTGATGATAGCGGGGGCCATGCTGGTTTTCGCTTTGACCGCCGTGCTTCTCTCGATACGCCAGAAGATAATATTCATGGGTGAAGACCTCACTCTTCCTCTGGGCAAGTCGGTACAGCTCACTTTTCTGGGGTATTTTTTCAATAATTTTATGCCTACGGCGGTCGGCGGAGATATAATCAAGGCGCATTACGCTTCAAAGCTGTGCCGGCATAAACTGAAATCATACGCCAGCGTCCTCATGGACCGTTTTCTCGGCCTTTATACTTTTCTTATCATAGCCGGCGCGGCGCTTGCCGTTGACAGGGGAAAGATCGGCCTGCAGGCAGTAAGGCCCACCGTTTTCGCTCTTCTTCTGGTGGGTATAGCCGGTTTTGTGGTAGTGACCAACCGCAGGGTCTATCTTACCCTTGAGAAGGCTATAGGCCGGCTCAAGATGTTCGGACTGGGGGACAAACTTAACTCGATCTACGGCATTGTCCACGATTACAGGAACCGCTACGGCATAGTAGGCAAGTCCATAACGGTATCCATAATCTCCCAGAGCGTTTATTTTCTGGTGGTTTACATGTTCTTCCGTTCCCTGGGAAGCGATATGGGGTTGGGCAATGTGTTTCTGGTAATGCCCGTGGTGACCTTTGTCAGCATGATACCTTCAGTCGGGGGTCTGGGGGTACGAGAGGGAGCTATAGTAGCACTGTTCTCCCCCCTGGCCGGAAAAGAGACCGCCTTCGCGGTCAGTCTGCTGCTTCTTTGCGGGCTTCTGTTTCTGAGCCTGATAGGCGGCCTCATTTATCTCTGGTGGGGATTTACGGGGCATATAGATAAGGATGAGATGTAAAATTTAGGCCAAAGGCAAAAGGCAGGGGGCGCCAGGCCAGAAAACAGCCATTTGCCCTTAGCCACCAGCCATTAGCCTTGATTAAGGAGGAAATCGTGAAGATCTTAGTCATACACGGTCCTAACCTGGACCTTCTGGGAAAAAGGGAAAAGGATATTTACGGTGAGGACACTATAGAGACCATAAATGCCGAGATCCGGAAAGCGGCTGAGGAAAGTTCGACCGATGTCGAGTTTTTTCAGTCCAACCACGAAGGCGATATCGTCGATAAGGTCGGGTCGACGGAGTCCGACGGCATACTTATCAACCCGGCGGCGTATACCCACACCAGCGTTGCCATCAGGGATGCCATGAGTGCCAGAGAGATCCCTTCGGTCGAGGTGCACCTGTCCAATATTTACGCCCGGGAGGAGTTCCGCCACAAATCGCTGATAGCCCCGGTTGTCACCGGCCAGATAAGCGGATTCGGGAAGAAAAGCTATATTTACGGTCTCAAAGCGCTTATAGAGCTTATAAATGGATAGAATAGAAAAGATCATAAAACAAGTCGCCCGGAAGATAGCGGACCGTTCCGTTGACGCCTTTCTCGTAAGCGATCAAAAGGACCTGCTTTATATTTCGGGTTTTTCGGTGCCCGGGGCGATGGCGTTACTGTTCCCGGACAAGCCCCCGGTTTACTTCATAGACGGGATGAATTTTTCCCTGGCTGAAGAGGAGCTTTGCGGGACGCCTTTCTCGGACCCCGTAAGGGGGGATGTGAGAAGCAACCTGGCTCAGTTCTGTTCGGAGGCCGGGATCGCCCGTTTGGGAATAGATCCGGGAGCTCTTACCAAGAAAGAAGCCGACTTTTTTTCCGACAGGCTGGATGATACCGAATTTGTGGATCTTTCCGGGTTTATCGCCGCCATGCGCTCGGTGAAGAGCGGGTCCGAGATCGTTTCCATGCGCAGGTCCGCCCGCCTGGCGTCGTCCGTATGGAAAAAACTCCGCGGGAGCCTGTGTGCGGGCATGACGGAGATAGAGATCGCATCACTTGCCGATATGACAATAAGGGAGACCGGATGTGTCAACTCGTTCCCGACCATAGCGGCCACCGGACCTAATTCCTCTTTTCCGCACGCTGTGCCTACACGCAGAAAACTCGGAGCAGGAGAGCATCTTCTGGTGGATTTCGGGCTCATCTACAACGGCTACTGTTCTGACTTGACAAGAATATACTACAAGGGTAGAATAAACCGTCAAATCGGCGGTTTTCTTAAAGCGGTCCGTAAAGCCCGGGACGAAGCTATCGCCCGTATAAGACCCGGGGTCATGATATCGACCGTCGCCGCGCATGTTAATAATATTATTAAAGAGGAGGGCTTCGGTCCTTACCTTCTTCACGGTTTGGGCCACGGTCTGGGCCTTGAGGTCCATGAACGGCCTTATATCGGTATATCGTGCAGGGAAAGGTTCAGGAAAGGCATGGTTGTAACCGTCGAGCCCGGGCTTTACCTTAAAGGCCTCGGCGGGGTAAGGATCGAGGATATGGTCCTTGTAACGGCAAAAGGATGCGAGGTGTTGTCATAATGTTGAAAGCAGTTAATCTCCGGCCCGGGAATATAATCACATTCAAGGGCTCTCTCCACGAAGTCATCGAATACCAGCATATTAAACCCGGAAAAGGCCCGGCTTTCGTAAGGGCCAAATTCAGGAACCTTGATTCGGGCGCCATCTTCCAGGAGACCCTGAGGCCCGACGATTCCTTCCAGGACGCGTTCATCGAACAGAAGAACATGCAGTACCTTTACAGAGACGATATGGGATACTGTCTGATGGACACGGAAACTTACGAACAGATACATGTTCCCGAAACGGTCCTGGGTGAGAAAGCGGAATTCCTTAAGGAGAACATGGAAGTGACCGTTAAGATGCACGAGGGGAAGATCCTTTCGGTTGAACCGCCCATACATGTGGTCCTGAAGGTCGTGCAGACCGATCCCGGGTTCAAGGGCGACACCGTCAGCGGAGCGACGAAACCCGCTACTCTTGAGACCGGTAAGGTAGTGAAAGTCCCTCTGTTCGTGGAGCAGGATACCCTTATCAAGGTCGATACGCGCACCGGCGAGTATGTGGAAAGAGCGTAAGAGGAAACTATTCTTTGCTTGATCCCGCTTTCGCGGTAATGACATTTTTTACTTTTGTTCCGAGAGATCAAAGATAGAAATTGTCATCCCCGCAAAGGGTTTGAGCGGGGATCACGATAAAGTATATACCAAAACATTTGGTAACAATGTCCATGAAGGGGAGCAATATGAATATCAAGAAGATCCAGGAACTTATCGAGCTCATGAGCGCCAACGAGCTTACGGAAGTCGAGATCGAACAGGAAGGCCTTAAGATCAGGCTTATCAAGAAACCGTCCGGGGTTATCGAGCAGGCCGTTTTACCGGCCGTCCCCGCAGGTCCCCAGCCGGCCCAGGCCGCCCCGCAGAGCGTTCCTCAGCAGACTCAGGAGCCTCAGGCGTCCGCTTCGAACCTTAAAGAGGTCAAGGCTCCGATGGTCGGTACTTTTTACAGGTCGCCCTCCCCGGAGGAACCGGCTTATGTTGAAGTAGGCGATGTCATCAAACCGGGCGCGGTTCTTTGCATAGTAGAAGCGATGAAGCTCATGAACGAGGTAAAAGCCGAGTTCGGAGGAAGGATAGCGGAGATCTGCGTCGATAACGCCGAGGCAGTAGAGTTTGGCCAGCCGCTTTTCCGTGTGGAGCCGGCCTGAGGCGTTTTTGTACTCTTTCACAATTAAATCAGGGACCGTATTATGTTTTCAAGTATTCTTATCGCCAACAGGGGAGAAATAGCGCTCCGTATAATCCGGGCATGTAAAGAGCTTGGAGTAAAGACAGTGGCCGTTTATTCCCAGGCCGACGAAAATTCCCTTCACGCCAGGCTGGCGGATGAAGCGGTCTGCATAGGCCCTCCGCCGGCTTCCGGCAGTTATCTCAACATTCCCGCTATAATAAGCGCCGCCGAGATCACCGATGTGGAAGCGATACATCCCGGGTACGGGTTTCTCGCGGAAAACGCCCATTTCGCCGAGATATGCGAATCGTGCAGGATAAAGTTCATAGGTCCCACCCCCGAGAACATGCGTCTCATGGGGGACAAGATGACGGCCAAGGACAGTATGAAAAGGGCCGGTGTGCCTGTTACCCCGGGCAGCGAGGGTCTCATCAGCACCAAGGAGGACGCCCTGAAAGAAGCTAAGAGAATAGGATATCCGGTCATAATCAAGGCTTCGGCGGGCGGCGGCGGAAAAGGGATGAGAGTCTGCCACAACGATATAAGTCTGGTGAACGCTTTCATGACCTGTCAAAGCGAAGCGGAAGTTTCTTTCGGTAATTCGGATGTATATATGGAAAAGTACATCGAAGCTCCCCGCCATGTAGAGTTCCAGATAATGGCCGATGAACACGGGAATGTGGCGCACCTGGGAGAAAGGGACTGTACGGTCCAGCGGCGCCATCAGAAACTCATAGAGGAATCCCCTTCGCCGACCCTGACCGCGGAAATGCGGGAAAGGATGGGGGATGCCGCTGTTAAAGGCGCCCGGTCCGTGAAATACCAGGGCGCCGGCACTGTTGAGTTCCTGGTGGACGGTAAGGATTTCTATTTCATGGAAATGAACACCCGTATCCAGGTGGAACATCCGGTGACCGAAATGGTGACCGGTATAGATCTTATAAAGGAACAGATACGGGTCGCGGCCGGCGAAAAACTTTCCTTTACCAAGGATGATGTGAAACTGAGCGGGTGGTCGATAGAATGCCGGATAAACGCCGAAGACCCTGATAACGACTTCAGGCCTTCTCCGGGAGTGATAGAAGCCATAAACATACCCGGCGGCATGGGAGTACGGGTCGATACGCATGCCTATTCCGGCTACAGTGTTCCCCCGTTCTACGATTCGATGATAGCTAAGCTTATATCCTACGGCAAAGACAGGGAAGAGGCCATAAAGACCATGCAGAGAGCCCTGGATGAGTTCATAGTCACCCCTGTAAAGACTACCGTGGATTTCCATAAGAAAGTCCTATCAAACTCGAATTTCAGAAAAGGCGATTATTCCACACATTTCGTGGAGAAGTTCTTCTCCGAAAAGGAATAATGCCGCTTACTCCATATAAAAGGAGGGTAAAATGAGATTTTTCAGGAAAACAGCTATCTTTATAAACATGATACTCATGCTTTTCGTGGGGCTTGTGGCTCTGGCCATCGCGGTAAAGGCCCTTCCGGCTGAAACCGCCTCAAAAGCCCTCGGAAGGGTTTACGCTTCCGCCGAGCTGCAGGCGGCAGCGGGCGTGTTCGGCGCTTTTTTCATACTTACCGGGCTGTGGGGGACCCTGAGGTCCCTCAAGAAGCTCAAAAAGAGCAAACTCATAACTTTCCGGAACCCGGACGGTGAGGTCACGGTCTCCGTTTCCGCGATAGAGGGCTATGTCCTTCGCGTGGCAAGGGAAATACCCGGGATAAAGGATGTCAAGTCCAATGTAAGCGTTAACAAGAAAGGTATAAACATTAAAAGTTATGTTTCGATGGTCGCGGGAACTAACATCCCCGAAGCGACCGAAATGATACAGATGACCGTAAAAAGCAAGGTCCAGGATATGCTCGGGGTCGAGGAAAAGATCAATATAAGCATGCACATAAACAAGATCCTCAAGGGCCCCGAAGGAGTGCCGGCGCAGACGCCTCCCGAGGAAGAAGAGATCGAAGAGCCGTCCGGAGAAAGGGCCGTGCCTTACAGGGAGATGTGAAACGGATGGATGTCGAACAACGGGTGAGAGATCTTTTCAAGGAGAGCGTTCGGGCGAAGGAAGCTTTTCGGGAAGACGAAGGATGTGTGCGGGCCGTAAGTTCCGCGGCCGAGGCCATTGCCGGGTGCCTTAAAAGGGGCGGCCAGATACTGGTTTTCGGCAACGGAGGAAGCGCCGCCGACAGCCAGCACCTCGCCGCAGAGCTTGTCGTGCGCTTCGAGTCCGACAGAAAAGCCCTTCCGTGTATTTCCCTTAATGTCAATAACTCCGTTCTCACGGCCGCCGGTAACGATTACAGCTTCGAAGAGATCTTCAGCAGGCAGATAGAGGCTCTGGGTCGTCCCGGGGACATTGCCTTCGCCATCTCCACGAGCGGCAATTCGCCCAATGTCACAAAAGGCGCACGCGCGGCCAGGGAGAAAGGCCTGAAAGTAATATCCCTGACCGGAAAGTCCGGCGGCGCTCTGGCGGCGCTCTCGGATATCGCCGTAATAGCGCCATCGGAGGTTACGGCCCGGATACAGGAAGTCCACATAACCGCTATACACGCTATCTGCAAACTTGTCGAGGAAGCGTTCACGAAATGATATCGGATAAGATCATTACAGCCGGGGTGGAAGAGGTCATAAAAGATCCGGGCGCGAAGATAGGGTTCACCAACGGCTGTTTCGATATTTTACATGCCGGCCATGTGAAATACCTTGAAGAGGCTAAAAATCTATGCGATATCCTTTTTGTGGGGGTCAACAGTGATTCATCGGTCAGGAGGCTGAAAGGCGACGAAAGGCCGGTGAACGGAGAACGGGCCCGGATGGAAGTCGTCGCCGCGCTGGAAAGCGTGGATTTCGTCCTTAAGTTCGAGGAAGATACTCCTATCCGACTTATAGAGGCGATAGAGCCGGATGTGCTGTTCAAGGGCGGGGACTGGAAAGAAGATGACATCGTGGGATCCGATATAGTGAAAGCGGGTGGGGGCAAGGTAGTCGTCATACCTTTCGTGGAAGGATTTTCTACTACGGGAACCATAGAGAAACTTAAGCGGAAACAAAGCTAGCTATTCTCGCGGAGCGAGCAGACGAAAGGGAACAGGATGGATACGGGCGTATACAGGATCATCGACGCTAACCTCAACAGGGTAATGGAAGGGACCAGGGTATGTGAGGATATAGTCAGGTTCTCCTCGGACAACGAGAAGCTCACCAGGCGGCTCAAGGATCTCAGACACGATATATTCACGGCCATAAAGGACCTGCGGAAAGAACATCTTGACGAACTGGTCTCGGCGCGCAATATAGAGGATGTTGGCCTCAAGTCCAACGATTCCGAGAAGAAGAGGGCGGACCTGGTCGACCTGTTCCTCGCCAACACGCAGAGAGGAAAAGAATCGTTGCGTGTTCTTGAGGAAGTCCTGAAACTGTTTGACGCGGAACTTTCCCAGAAGTTCAAGAGCTTCCGTTTTAAATTGTACGATATAGAGAAGAAAGCGGTAAAAGAGATAGAGAAGATAGCGAAATAACAGGCCGGAGGCGTGAGGCTATGGCCTCTAGCCTGTTGCCTCCTGCCTGTTCTATAGGAGATCCCATGATACGCGTTAACGATGATGTTTTGAGAAAAGCAGCCGCGAAAGAGGACGCAAGCCTGGAGCATATAAAGGCGGGCCTTGCTGCGGGGACCATAGTTATCCCGGCGAACAACCGGCGTTCTATGGATAAACCCTGCGCCGTGGGCAAAGGCCTCAAGACCAAGGTCAATGCTAATATAGGCGTTTCCCACGGCTATTCGGACATAGACGCCGAGATCCGCAAGATGGAGGCGGCTGTCGACGCGGGAGCGGACGCCCTGATGGACCTTTCAACCGGGCCGCTGGTCAAAAAGCTCAGGGAAAAGATCATGTCCCTCTGCCCGATACCCGTGGGCACGGTGCCCATATACGAGATAGCCGACGAACCCGAGGGGGCTTTCCTGTCGCGCGGAGAGGAGGATTTTCTCGATGTTCTCCGGCAACAGGCGGAGGCGGGAGTGGACTTTTTTACCATACACGCGGGCATATCGCTCGATATAGCGCGCAGGGCAGCCGAGAACAGGCGGGTCATGAACATAGTCAGCCGCGGGGGAGCGCTGCTAGCATCCTGGATGCTCAGCGGTGACAGGGAGAACCCCTTCCTTTCCCGGTACGACGATGTGCTGGATATACTTAAGGAATATGATATCACTATAAGCCTGGGCGACAGCCTGAGGCCCGGTTCGGTCTGCGATGCCACGGACGATCTTCAGATAAGTGAACTCGTTCTTCTGGGAGAACTCCAGCGAAGGGCTTTTGAAAAAGATGTACAGGTAATAATAGAGGGACCGGGACATGTGCCCCTCGACCAGATAGAAGCGAATGTCAAACTGGAGAAATCCCTGTGCCACGGAGCGCCTTTTTATGTGCTGGGGCCCTTGGTCACTGACGCGGCCCCTGGCTACGATCACATCGTCTCCGCCATCGGGGGCGCTATCGCCGCTTCAGCGGGAGCGGATTTTCTCTGTTATGTTACCCCGGCAGAACATCTGCGGCTTCCCGGTGAAGATGATGTCAGAAGCGGCGTGATAGCCTCCAAGATAGCGGCCCACGCGGCGGACATAGTCAAAGGAGTGCCTTCGGCCATCCAACTAGACCGGAAGATCTCCGAAGCCAGAGCGGCCAGGGACTGGAAAAGACAGTTCGCTCTGGCGCTTGATCCCCGGCTTCCGGAGAAGGTAAGGAAATCGCAGGAGCCGGACAAGGAAGATGTATGCACCATGTGTTCGGAATACTGTTCTATAAAGATAATGGAAGATTGCGTAAAGGCGCGCCAAGCGCTTAACGAAAGCGGGAGCAAATAATGAGGTTAACGGTACTGGGGTCGACGGCGCTGGATTCGATAGAGACACCCTTCGGGAACAGGAAAGAGATACTGGGCGGTTCGGCCACCTACGCATCCGTGAGTGCCTCCTTTTTTACCCCCGTTAATCTCATGAGCGTAGTGGGAAGCGATTTCCCCGCGAGATACCTCTCCATGTTCGACAAAAGAGGGATAGACACATCCTCCCTAGAGATAAAGAAGGGCAAAACTTTCCGCTGGAAAGCGAAATACAATTACGATATGAGCGTGGCCACGACCCTCAGCACTAAACTGGGGGTATTTGACGGATACATGCCCGAGGTGCCTGATTCACTGAGTTCCAGCTGCAACCTGCTCCTGGCGAACATCGATCCGGACCTCCAGAACCATGTCCTTAAGAAACTGAAGCCGGCCGGCCTGGTGGCGTGCGATACGATGAACCTCTGGATAGACCTCAAGAAACGGTCCCTGCTCAAGCTTCTCAAGAAAGTCGATCTTCTGCTCCTGAACGACGCCGAGGCCAGGCAGCTTTCAGGCGAAGAGGGCCTTTTCGCCGCGGCCAAGTGGATCTCATCTAAGGGCGTAAAGATGGTCGTTATCAAAAAGGGCGAACACGGCGCGCTTTTCTTTTCCAAAAAGCTCGGATTTATAGTCCCGGCCTATTTGCTCGAGGTCATAAAGGACCCCACCGGCGCCGGGGACACCTTCGCCGGGGCCATGATGGGGTACCTCTCAAGATGCAGGAAAATTAACGACAGGAACTTGAGAAGAGGCCTTGTTTATGGTACTATAATGTCGTCTTTCGCGGTTGAAAGGTTCTCGGCCGACGGCCTGATCAAGACCACGCCGAAGGATATCAGAGATCGTTACTCGCATTTTGAAAAGCTGACAAGGTTCTAAGTAAAAAGTAAAAAGGATAGGTAGTTTCTGGGACAAGCTCTTTAAAATAAATTGCAACAGTTCTAGAATTTCCTATATTTTTAACTTTTTACTTTTAACTTTTTCCTTAAGATGCTGGTTTAGAGGAAATACGAGCGAGCGTAGTACAATGGCAGTACACCAGCTTCCCAAGCTGGCTACGGGGGTTCGATTCCCCTCGCTCGCTCCAAATTTTAAGATAGCCCGGTTGATATTCAGCCGGGCTATTCTTTTCCTTGGGCTTTGATATGTCCCTTCGCAGGATGTAATATTTTCTTCCAGCGGAAAATATTACTCGATATTGTCCTCGCAAATCTGCTTTTCAAGCAGATACCAAGCTTGCTCGAACAATAGACGCCGTTGTCGTAACATATCAAAGCCCTTCCTGTAGCCATCTGAATATCAACCGATGTGGCAAATTTGGAGCGAGCGAGGGGAATCGAGATGCTTTCGTAGCATCATTGGGAAGCATTCAGTTTAGAATGGGGGGGAGTTATGTCCCCCAAACCCCCTAAAGTTGTTGTCCCGCTGAATCGTAGACGAGAGCGGGAGTTTATGCATGCGATAGTGGTATAGCGTACCTTTGTTAGGCATATAGCAGTAAAAATAAAAGATGTCATCCCCGAAACGGGTTTGAAAGTTTGCCTTTTGTTTGTGATAAGGACATAACGAGTGAGGGGGGATCGAACTGGAGGAGCCGGTCTTTACTATAGCGAGCTGCGATGAATAAGAGCAGCGAAGCGCATGCCCGGCGACGGATGGCTGACCGGAGGGCGAAAATAAGATCCTGCGCGAGCCCTGGGCGAGGGCAGGATCTTATAACCATCCCGCGCCATGAGTTTGTATGATCCGGATAAATTGAAGTAAAAATGGAGGTGCCGGGCTCCGCGCCGGCACATAATAATTATTTTTATCTCCTCCAGGGACGGTTCTGATTTTGTTCCTGCACCTGTCCCCGCGGCACCCGCTCCGCGGTCCATCTCTCATCCCTCATTTCTCATTCTACACCCTAAACCTTAACCATTAGCCCTTTGCCTTTAGCCCTTCGCCTGAATCTGTGCTCCGTGGACAATTCCTCGATCATCCGTGTATAGATCCGAAAAACATGCTATACTACCTCCATGAACGAACAGGGGACGATATACGGAGGTGTGCTGTGCGCTCTCGGGTACATTTTTCTGGCCGTCATGTCAGGGGCTTCCAAGTACCTGCAGGAGATCTCCGGCATACCCGCCATCGAGATAACCTTTTTCAGCTATTTTTTCGTTCTCTTGGCGAGCCTCCCGTGGATATTTATGACGGGCCCGGCCAACCTTTTCAAGTCCCCCTATATACATCTGGTGCTCACCCGGACCTTTCTGGGCACGCTCACATATTACCTTTATTTTATCACCGTGGACAGCATGCCCCTGGTGACCGCGGTCACGCTCATTAACACCGCGCCGTTCTGGGTCGCGCTGCTCGCGGCCATCCTGCTGGGGGAGAGGGTGGGAAAAGCGGCCCTTGGCTTTATCGCCGCCGGGTTCACGGGTGTGGTGATGGTTATCGGTCCTACTTCCCGCGGTATGAACGCCCGGTCCGTTTTGCTCGCTTTGCTTGTAGGCGTTCTCGCGGCTTCGGTCATAGTCTGCCGCAGGTCTCTCAAGGACGAATCCTGGCAGAGGACAGTCGCCGTATATTCGCTTCTGGCCACACTTCTTACCGGAATAGCCATGGCGCCTTCTTTCACGATGCCTTCGGGATGGGAATGGATCTTTGTCGCGTGCATAGGCGCGTGCATGTACGCGATGCAGGCGCTCGTACAGCTTGCCGCGCGTTACGCCAGGGCCAGCACGCTGGGGCCGATAAGCTACGCTTCCATCGTCGCCTCTGGGATGATAGGATGGCTCGTCTGGGGCCATGTTCCCACACTCCTTGAAACCGCCGGAATACTTCTTATCATCGCGTCGGGCGTCGTGATCCTGCTTTCGGAAAAACGCCGTGTCAGTGCGCCAGCGGACAATAACGCCGGTTGACCCGGAGGCTTTTTCAGCGGCAGGCGTCAAGTCAGCGTGCCGGCGTTCCCGTTTAACGCCGGGCCCTGTACGCAGTACGCTAATGATGGTATACTAGAGCCATGAACGATATATCTTCCGTAATGCGATCAATGGCGCTTCTTCTGGTTCTTCTTAATCCTTTTCTGGTGGTGGTCTACCTTATAGATGTGATGGAGAAATACGACAAGCGCAGGTTCACCTTCGTCCTGGTAAGGGCCGGGGTGATAGCGACCCTGGTCTTCTGTGTTTTCGCCATTCTCGGCGACTATATCTTTGCCAATGTGATGCAGGCCAATTTTGCCTCTTTCCAGATATTCGGAGGCATTGTGTTCCTTTTGATAGCCCTGCAGTTCGTCTTCCGGGGGCCCAGGGCAATAGAGATACTGAGGGGGGAATCCGAGCATGTCGCCGGCGCGATCGCCATGCCCATCCTGATAGGCCCCGGAACTATAAGCGTGAGCGTCCTGATAGGGGAGAAACACTCCCCCCTTACGGCTTGCGCCGTAGTGGTCGTTGCCCTGGGAATATCCATAGCTACTATACTTATACTCAAGCGCATACACGATTTTGTGCGTCCCAGGAGGGAGAGCGTGATCGAAAGGTACATAGAGGTGACCGGACGGATCACCGCTATGTTCGCCGGAACGATATCCGTGGAGATGATAATAAGGGGCATCCGTACCTGGGCGGGTAAGCTCTAAAGCCCAGTGCGTGGCGTACAGGAGGGGCTCTGGCACAGAATATAGGATTGCTTTCAGATCTTTACCCCGGCCCCCGGATGGCCTCTAACCCCCGGCCGCGATCCCGGTCTCTGCAAAAAACATGAAAGAACTGTTCCTCCGTAAAAAACTCACTTTCAGGACAGGCGGCAAAAAGATAGTTCTCGTCAAGAAAAGCAACGAGACCTTTGAGCATGTAGCCGCCAAGGCCGTAGGGTATGCCATGTATCTGCCGGTATATCCGCAGGTCAAGATAGAGGTCAAAATAGGGGAAAGGTACAAACCTGACCTGGTTGCCCTGAACGGCCGCGGGGAACCCGTTTTCTGGGCCGAGTGCTGCATGGTGGGAAAAACCAAGATCGAGAAGATACTGAACAAGCATCCCAGCGCCCATTTTGCTTTTATCCGAGTTACCGAGCATGTCGACCAGTTCGCGGACCTGGTCTCTTCGCTCAGGGAGAGGACACGACATAAGGGAAAGCTTGATATAATACGCCTGAAGCCCCCGGTCACCCGATACTTCGACGGGCACGATATAAAGGTCCCGCCCTTCGGCGAGGCCGTGGAGTATACGGCGGGCGGAGGATAAGCGCTCCGGTTTCTCTGCCGCTGCCTCTACCGTTATCTAACAAAGCCTCTGGCCTGCCGGATCTCTCTTTAACCCGCAAGAAAAAATATGGTATAATACCCGAAAAGGAGGTTGCATATGAACGCGTTCCTTAGTGAATACAAGAAGCCTTTCAATATAGCGGGCATAATTATGATACTTCTCGGGATGGGAGCCGTCGCGCTGCCGGTTTTCGCTTCTATCGCCGTAGAGGTGATCTTCGGATGGATCCTTATATTCGGCGGTATAGTCACGATGATCCATTCCTGCGCGGGGTTAAGAACGGGCAGCTGTGTTTTCAGGTTCACCATCGGCCTTTTATATACCGCCATAGGCGTAATGTTCCTGGCTTTCCCTATGACCGGCGTCCTCACTCTGACCCTTCTTCTTGGGGTTCTTTTTATCTTTGAGGGGATCATAAAAGTATGGCTTTCCCTCAAGATACATCCGGTAGCCAGATGGGGGTGGATGCTGGCGAGCGGCGTGGCTTCGCTTCTTCTGGCGTTCATAATCTTCACCAATTATCCCGGAGGCGTAGCCTGGATACTGGGCCTTCTCGTAGGGCTTAACCTGATATTCAGTGGTATTACTATGCTTCTACTGGCCTCCGCGGCCGAGTAGGGGGCGGTAGCGTCAAGTGCCGGCCTGGTTGACTTATCGGCGCCGAAGATAGTCGGCGTTCCGGTTTAAGAGGTACAGGCGGAGGATAGAAAAACAGATGTTGCGGAACCATATTTACCTCTACCCGTACCTCAACGAAGCTCTGGCCTGGCGAAGGCCGAAACTCGCTTTCATCTGTAACAGACCTGTGATCATCTCTGGAAAAAGACCTTCCCTGGTCCCGAAAAAATCCTGTAACTCCAATATGTTAAAAAATGGTATAATACGAATATGAAGATCTTTACGGTTTTAGCTCTGACATTGATGCTTTCATTGCTCCCGGGGGCCTTTGCGCGGGCAGAGAGACCTGAGGGCTACGCCGTCGAGATACTTTCCTACGAAGGCGACAATGAGTTCCGGGCCATAAAAGACCTGCAGGAGACCGCCGATATAGGGATGTTCGAGGCGAAACGAATACTTGACTCCATTCCTTCTTTCGTAAAATACGGCCTTACTCTAGAAGAAGCAAATGACATGAAAACATTTCTTGAGATAAAGGGCTTCTCCTGCGTTGTCAAAAAGGCTTCATCGGCGGGCGTCCTGACCGAGAACGGGATGATGAAAGAAAGTTCCGACGGACTTTACGCCGTCGTCTACGAAGGAACGGACCTTACACGAATAGAGACAATAAACCTTCTCCGCATACAGACAGGTAACAGCCTTAAAAAGGCAAAAGACATCGTGGACAGGCCCGGCAGGTCCTCCATCCGTTATTCCATTCCGCTGGAAGAGGCCAGAAAACTCAAATCCTGGTGCGACCGTAACGGGATCCGATCCCGCATAGTCGCTAATCCCGGGCGCCCCGGATAAAGAACATCTGTTTTCAGCGTCAAATTACTGAACTCGAGCCCGGCTAAAGGGTACAGGTAAAGGCAGAGATATTGAAAACAGATGTTCTAGAACCACACTTATCTCTACCTGTACCTCTATCTTTATCTTAACTACCTCAACGAATCCTCCGGCCTGATGAAGGCTGATATCTGAAAACTGCGCAGCCTCTGGTCCGTGGACCTGTGCCTCAAGCCTTTATCGGTAGCGTACCGAAGAACCGGCTGCCATTCACAACTTACTTTTAATAATTCACGAACCAAGGTTATGCGTCAGCTTTCCCCTTGAAAGAACCTTTATATTATGCTATACTTGATAATGGAAATCATTTTCAATAAGAAGGAGGCTTGGTATGCCGGGCAGGAACGGACGAGGAAGGATCGGGGGAAGGAAATGGCAGGGCATGGTGCGGGGATGCGGTTATCGCCTCACTATACCCAGAAGAGCCGTAATGGAGGTCCTTTCCTCAACGGATGAACATCTGAGCGCGGAAGAGGTTTACCACCGCGTACACGATCAATACCCGGCCGTAGGCCTGACGACCATTTACCGCACGCTGGAACTTCTTTTCGGACTGGGGCTGGTCTCACGGCTGGATTTCGGTGACGGCAGGGCAAGGTACGAGCTTTCGGCGGGTTCGCCAAAAGGCCATCACCACCATCTCATATGCACCAAATGCAGAAAGGTTATAGATTACACCGAGTTCATAAAGGATGAACTGGAATTTCTTGAACGGGCCGAAAAAGGGTTGGCGGAAAAATACGATTTTGAGATAAGAGACCATGTGATACAGTTTCGTGGCCTGTGTAAGGATTGTAAGGACAGAAATAACAAGTAAAATTTCTGAAGACCGAATGGTTCGGTCTTTAGAAGTGATGTTTTTCCGGAAACTAAAGTAAAGAAGGAGAGACTTATCGAGAGCTGAACGATCCGGTCTCTCGAGATGATTTTTCCCTTCACAAAAAATAAGGAGGTGTGTTATGCCGGGTTTTGACGGAACAGGACCGAGAGGGATGGGGCCGATGACCGGTGGCGGCCGCGGATACTGCGCTGTTCCCGCGGGCCAGGGTTACTCAAGATATCCCGCCGGGAGACCTTACGGATACGGCAGAGGAGGCGGAAGAGGCTTCAGGAACCGTTTCTACGCTACGGGTCTCTATGGCTGGCAGAGGGATATTTACGCCCAGAGGCCGCCGGCGCGGGAGGAAGCCGCGATACTTAAGGCCGAAGCGGAAAGCCTGAAGGCGGAGCTTGAGGAAATTCAGGACCGTTTAAAAGCTATCGAAGGCGAAAATAACGAATGACAACTTATCGGAGGTACCGCTTATGCGAATAGCTATATCTACCGACGGGGGTGATGTATCCGCTCATTTCGGAAGGTGCCCCTCGTTCACGCTTTTCAATGTGGAAAGCGGAAAAGTTACGGGAAAAGAGGAAGTCCCTAACCCGGGACACCATCCGGGTTTTCTCCCCGATTTCCTTCAGGGGAAAGGCGTCAATTGTATTATCGCCGGCGGCATGGGCCAAAGAGCTTCCATGCTTTTCGGACAGAAGGGAATAGCTGTGATCGTCGGCGTCGAGGGCGATGTCGACGAAGCCGCCGAGGCCTTCGCTTCGGGGAAACTTTCAGGCGGGGAAAGCCTCTGTAAACCCGGCGCCGGAAAAGGTTACGGCGTGGAAAAAACCGAATGTGATCATGCTGAAGAAGATGGTCACGCCCATCAGGGAGGATAAAGATCATGAAGATATGCGTAACATCGGAAGGTAGTTCCGCGGATGCCGCTATAGATCCCAGGTTCGGCAGGTGCGCCTATTTCGCCATAGCCGATACCGAAACCGGGGAGATAGAATTCCTTCCCAACGGGAACAGGGACGGAATGGGAGGAGTTGGAGTCCGTTCCGGCCAGCTGATGGCCGAAAAGGGAGTAAAGGCCGTTCTCACGGGTAATGTCGGGCCGAACGCCTTTGACACCCTTAAGGCCGGCGGTATAAGCGTTTATACCGGGCTATCGGGCAAAGTGTCGGAGGCGGTTGAAAAGTTCACCAGGGGCGGCCTCGAGACCGGCGAAGGCCCCAGCGTGGATCCCCATCACGGGATGAAATAAATGTAACATATACAAGGAGATGATACGATAAAAATCAAGTAACAGCGGTGTAGCTTCTGACATAAAATAATAATACGTCAGGAGTAGATTAGGTTATAGGCTGTATCGTTTTACTGAGGCAGATGACCTCGACAAGGAGATTAACTAGTACCTATAACTGAGTCGTCACCATAGGGCATATGACCCTGAATAGGAGGATGGGTGACACCGCAAAAGATGTTCTGCTCTAAGACGTACAAAGACAGGGGGTAAGATATGAAAAGGTATGTTGGAGTAGATCTTCACAAGAACAATTTTCAAGTATGTTACTTGAGCAAGAGAGAGGTCAAACAAGAAGTTTTTGAAGTAAGTCGGTCTGGGATAGAAGAGTTCAAAGAGAGCTTGAGAAGAACGGATGAAGTAGGGATAGAGGCCACAGGCAACGCGAGGTATTTGACAGGAGAAATAGAGGGCCAGGTAAAGCGGGTGGTAATTATAAACCCCTGGCAATTTAAGGTAATAAGTCAATCCGTTAAGAAGACAGACGAAGAAGACGCTAAAACGATAGCCAAGTACATGAGCAAGGATCTGGTTCCTAAAGTGAGGATGAGAAGCAAAGAAGAGCAGGAGATATCGAGTTTAATAACCACAAGAGATAAGTTGGTTAAATTAAGAACATCGCTAAAGAACAAGGTACATGGTATTTTGAACGCGAACGGCTATGTGACAAAGAAAGAGATGTTCTCAGGTAAAAAAGTTTTTGAAACCATCTTTGATCTGGAGATAAGTGAAGCATATAAATTTGAGTTGAAAGTGATAGTGGGTCAGATAAAGAGTTTGACAAAAAGTATAGATGAGATAACGGAAGAATTGAGCAAACGAGGCAGAGGATTAAAAGGGTACAAAAGTTTAAAAAGCATAACAGGTATAGGAGATGTATCGGCGACGATAATGTTAAACGCTATAGGAAATGTAAAAGATTTTGAAAATGAGGACAAATTATCGGCGTATTTTGGGATAGTGCCTCGGATTAGCAACTCAAATGAGACGATTCGGCAAGGACGGATAACAAAGATGGGCAATAAGATAGCAAGAACAGCTTTGGTGCAATCGACATTAATAGCGATTAGATACAATCCGTATTTACGATCATTTTACGAAAGATTAAAAGCTAAAAAAGGCTCGGGTAAGGCAATTATAGCGACATCGAGAAAATTGTTGGGGATAATTTATCGAGCGTTAAAATATGATTTAGTATATGAAGATTTTAATCGTTACCAATTGGCGGTAACGCGGACAAAATAAAAGTCTTACGAGTAGATTAGACTTGATTTTTAACATAGGAGGGTTAGATGTCCGTTTCTATAGATAAGGAAAAGTGCACGGGCTGTAGCGCCTGCGTAGAGGTGTGCCCCGTGAACGCGATAAGCATGGAAAACGGAAAAGCCGTTGTAAGCGACGCATGTATAGACTGCGGCGCGTGTATAGCACAATGTCCCGTTGAAGCTATATCATAAGAGTATCCAGAGCGGTCCCGTTCCGGCACATCGATCGGGGGAGAAACACCGGGACCTATCTGTGAGTTCGGGGCGGCAGACAGACAGGAGGTGTATTATGCCCGGAAGGAACGGAACAGGCCCCGCCGGCAGGGGCCGGTCCGCAGGACGCGGTACGGGAAGAGGTAACAGGCCCGGCGCGGGAGCTGACTGCGTATGCCTTAAATGCGGGAATAAGGTCCCGCATACCCCGGGAGTACCCTGTTCCTCGCTTCAATGTCCGCAATGCGGATATAAGATGATAAGGGAGTGAAAACAATGATAATTGCCGTAGCCAGCGGAAAAGGGGGAACGGGTAAGACGACCGTCGCTACCAATCTTTCTCTTTCCATAGAAGGCGAGAAACAGCTGCTTGATTGTGATGTAGAAGAACCCAATTCCCATATTTTCATTAAACCGGAAGCCGTCGAAAAGGGAACGGTCTATGTCCGTACGCCCGAAGTGGACCCTGAAAAGTGCGTCCTGTGCGGCAAATGCGCCGAGGTCTGCGCGTATAACGCTATCGCGGTTATACCCTCAAGCGATACTTCAAAAGGGCGGGTGATGGTGTTCGAAGAGCTTTGCCACTCATGCGGTGCGTGTTCATATCTGTGTCCCGCCGCGTGTATAAACGAAAAACCCAGGAAAATAGGTATCGTGGAGACCGGTTCGCGGGGCGCCTTGAGCTTTGCCGCCGGAACGCTCAATATAGGGGAGGCAATGGCCCCTCCGGTCATAAGGGCCGTCAAAAA
This sequence comes from Candidatus Omnitrophota bacterium, assembly GCA_014728075.1. GTDB lineage: Bacteria > Omnitrophota > Gorgyraeia > Tantalellales > Tantalellaceae > WJMG01. The sequence goes on from WJMG01000007.1 coordinate 28,926, forward strand.
GAAGGCGGACGGGAATACCGTTATTATCGACGCCCCTCCGGGCACTTCCTGTCCCGTGATAACGGCGGTCAAGGGGGCGGACTTCTGCGTGTTAGTGACCGAACCTACTCCTTTCGGGCTTAACGACCTGGTGCTTGCCGTGGAGGTCCTGAGGGAAATGAATATACCGTTCGGGGTGGTCATAAACCGTTCCGACCTGGGGGACGGAAAAACAGCCGGGTATTGCGCCAAGGAAGGCATACCGATACTGATGGAAATACCTTTCAGCAGGGAAATAGCCTCGGCTTACGCCGGAGGCATACCCGCGGTTGAGGCCTTTCCCGAAATGAAAAAAGATTTTGCCGACCTTCTGGCCCGGATCCGTAAAATACTTAGCGAGAGGAGCTGAAAGACCATGAAAGAGAAGACCGACATACTGATACTTGGGGCCGGTCCGGCGGGTATGATAAGCGCCCTCACGGCCCTGAAATATTACCCCGATAAGCAGATCACTGTCCTCAAGAGCGTAGCGAAAGGGGTCGTCCCCTGCGGAATACCGTACATGTTCTCGAGCCTGACGGATCCCGAAGACAACGAACTGGACACAACGGGTCTTGAGAAAAAGAGGGTTAGAGTGCATATTGACGAGGCTGTCACGCTGGAGCGCGCAAAAAAGACGGTGTTAACGCTCTCCGGAAAAGAGTATTCCTATGAAAAGCTGATCGTAGCCGTCGGTTCGAAGCCGATCGTCCCGCCTATACCCGGAATAGACAAAGAAGGTATATACCCCATACTAAAGGATATGGAATACCTTAAACAGATGGTGGAGAAAGTAAGATCCGGCGGTAATGTGCTTGTCATAGGAGGAGGTTTTATAGGAGTCGAGTTCGCGGACGAAGTATCCAAAATACCTTCCTGCAAAGTACGGCTCGTGGAGATCCTTCCCCGCCTGCTTTCGCGTTCCTTCGACCCCGAATTTTCCTGTGAAGTGGAGGAAAAGCTAAGATCCCGCGGCGTAGAAGTGCTCACCGGTCGTAAGGTCACGGCCTTTCTGGGGGATAAAAAGGTTACAGGAGCGCGTTTTGAGAACGGCGAAGAGTTTGCGGCTGACAGAGTGATCCTGGGCATAGGGGCCGTGCCCAACACGGAACTGGCCTCCCTGGGAGGAATAGAGTTAAGGAAAGCTACCGGCGGGATCTGGGTGGACGAGTACATGAGGACCAGTGACAGCGATATCTTCGCCGTGGGAGACTGCGCCGGAAAGAGGGATTTTTACACCCATAAGGACACTTCCGTAATGCTGGCCTCGACCGCGACGGCCGAAGCGCGTATAGCGGGCGCCAACCTGTACAGCCTGAAAGTCGTGAGAGAGAACAAAGGGACCATAGCCGTATATTCGACTTATGTGGACGGCCTGGTGCTCGGTTCAGCGGGGCTTACCGGGTACTCGGCCGACAAAGAGGGTTTCGAGACAATAACCGGATCTGCAGAAGGTATGGACAAGCATCCCGGAAAGCTTCCGGGCTCCGGGAAACTGAAGGTTAAACTTATCTTCTCAAAACAGAGCGGCACGCTTATGGGCGGACAGGTGTCCGGCGGTATTTCCGCGGGCGAAATGATAAACATAATAGGAATGGCCATACAGCAGAGGGTTTCGGTATCCGAGCTGGAAACGCTGCAGATGGCGACACATCCTTTTCTGACGGCGGCTCCTACAAAATATGGCATAGTGGTGGCGGCCCAGGACGCTTTGAGCAAAATGAGGTGAGGGAAAATAATGAAACAGATAGTGGTCATAAGCGGAAAAGGCGGGACCGGTAAAACAATAGTTACTTCCTCTTTCGCGGCTCTGGCGAAAAATAAAGTAATGGCCGATTGTGATGTCGACGCGGCGGACCTGCATCTAATACTCGAACCGGACATAAAGGAAAGGCACATATTCAAAAGCGGCTTCACCGCCCGGGTGAACAGGGAAAAATGCGGGGAATGCGGCAAATGCAGAGAGATCTGCAGGTTTGACGCCGTGACGGATGACTTTCGCGTGGACCCCGTTTCCTGCGAAGGCTGTTTTTTCTGCAGCCGCGTATGCCCCGAAGGCGCCATTGAGATGGTAGAGAACACCACCGGTGAATGGTTCCTCTCCGGCACCCGTTTCGGTCCCATGGTGCACGCTAAACTGGGTGTCGCGGAGGAGAATTCGGGGAAACTGGTCACGCTGGTCAGAAACAAGGCAAAAGAGGTCGCGGAAGAAAAAGGATGTGATACCGTGATAATAGACGGATCGCCCGGCACCGGATGCCCCGTTATAGCCTCTCTTTCTGGTGTCGACCTGGCCCTTGTGGTTGTCGAACCTACGATGTCGGGTCTTCACGACGCCGACAGGGTTATCCGGGTAGCGGAAAGGTTCGGGATAAGAACGAGCATGATCATAAACAAATACGACCTTAACATGGAGGTGACTTCCCGGATAGCGGTTTTTTCCGGAGAAAAGGGGATAGAGCTCCTGGGTAAGATCCCTTTTGACAGCAAGGTCGTTAGCGCCCTTATCGAGAAAAAGACGACACCCGAGGTGCCCGGCTGCGAGGCGGGAGAAGCGATAAGGGAGATATGGGGAAAGATCCTGGTCCGGGTCTAGGTTGAGCTTACGGATATCAGGTATCGGTTGTCGGGTGTCTGCCTGCGCCCTATGACCTCCGAACTTAGACCCGGAATACGCTTGACGCTATCAGGCTTGCTCTGTATCATATCATATTATTTTTCAAAGAACGATAAAACGCGAAAGAAGCCGGTATGAGGACATATCTGGAATGTATACCCTGTTTTTTTAAACAGGCGCTGGAAGCGGCCAGGATCTGCAGCTCGGATCCGGCCGAGCACAAAAAGATACTGGACGAAGTAGCCGGGCTTATCGGGGGAATATCCCTTGGATCTTCTCCGCCCGAGATGGGCAGGACGATCCACTCGATCATCAAAGAACGCATGCGCGTCCCGGACCCCTACCGGGAAATAAAGGAAAAAAGCAATAGAATGGCGCTGAGGATATATCCGGGCCTCAAGGAAAAAGTGGCCGGAAGCAGGGACCCCCTTTTAACGGCTGTTGAACTTGCGGTGGCGGGGAACATAATAGATTATGGGGTAAAGAATACCCTTAATGTCGAGGAGGAGATAGAAAAGATACTCAAAAGAGAGATCGATACTATAAAAAAAGAGGACAGCCGTTTTTTCAACTACGGTCTTTTCAGGGAAAAAATGGAAGGCTCAAAAGACATCCTTTACCTGGCGGACAATGCCGGTGAGGCCGTCTTCGACAGGGTCCTTATAGAAGAGATCGTTTCCATGAAAGGCAAAAAGATCACTTACGCGGTCAAGGAGAGGCCTATAATAAACGACGCTACGGAAAAAGACGCCCTTGACTGCGGCATAGACCGGATAGCCCGGGTTGTTTCGTCGGGCTCTGACGCTCCGGGAACGGTCCTGCCGTTGTGCTCAAAGGATTTCCTGGAGCGTTTTGAGAGTGCCGACATGATAATCAGCAAGGGTCAGGGGAATTTCGAGGCGCTTTCGGGAGAGAAACGGCCCGTGTTCTATCTTTTTATGGCAAAATGCGCGGTAGTCGTTAAAGATGTCGGATGC
>WJMG01000063.1 GCA_014728075.1 Candidatus Omnitrophota bacterium
CGCGGGCGCTTTAAAGCGCCCGCGTTTGTTTAATGACGGAGCGTATGGTATATTTTTAAGAGGGCAAAAAACCCCTTACAATGCCTGAGGGGTATAGGGGCCCGGCGTGTTGCAGAGGTCAGTAATATTTTCTTTCCTATATAAGAACGGAGGTATGGATGAAAGTGCCTTTACAGATGAGTTTCAGAAAGGTCCGTCGCGACGCGGAGATAGAAAAGCTCATAAGAGAGAAAGCCGCGAAGCTGGAGGAGGTCTGCGACCATATTTCCAGCTGCAGGGTCGCGGTCGAGAATACACAGAAATCGCAGGAAAGGGGATGCCCTTTCAGGGTAAGGCTTGATATAACCGTTCCCCCCGGACACGAGATCGTGGTAAAAAGGGAAGAAAGCCAGGGGGACCTTCACGAAACCCTTCCCATGGAGATACGCGAGGTGTTCAAGGCCGCCGGTATAAAGCTGCGTAAGCTCGTGGATAAGCAGCACGGTAAGAACAAGAAGAATTCCCGTAAGCAATAAACGACCACTTTCTTCCTTTAATAACCGGAGTCCCGCATATCTTTTCAGGACATCGAGAAAAAATGCCCCGAACCGCCGATCTGGTGGAAAAAAGTCAATATAAAGGCGAAAAATCACCTGGTTTCCCGCCCCTTTTTAAGTTAAAGTAATAATAGTACCTTATACATATCGGTTTTACCGCAAAGGAGGCGTCGTGAACAATAAGCCCAAGATAGCCATAATAGGGGCGGGGAATGTCGGCAGCACCTTCGCCTACGCGCTTATGATCCGCGGAATAGCGAGAGAAATAGTGATAATTGACAAGGACCGGGAAAGGGCCAGGGGGCATTGTATGGACCTTAACCACGGGATGAGCTTTACGCGGCCCACGGAGGTGGTCGATTCCGGTTACGAAGGATGCGAAGGAGCCGATATCGTCGTTATTACAGCCGGAGCGAAACAGCAGCCGGGCCAGACCAGGACGGACCTGGTCAGAACAAATACGGAAATATTCAAAAAGATCGTTCCTGAGGTGCTTGAACACGCCGGGGGCGCCATTCTCCTGGTCGTTACGAACCCGGTGGATATTTTGACATACATTACGATGAAACTTTCGGGCCTGCCGCGAAACAGGGTGCTGGGGTCGGGGACCGTGCTCGACACATCAAGATTCCGGTACCTTATAAGCGAACATTGCGATGTCGATCCCAGGAATGTACACGCTTACATAATAGGCGAACACGGAGATACGGAGCTTCCCGTCTGGAGCGGGGCTTCTATAGGCGGGATCCGGATCGACAGGTATTGCCCCACTTGCCGGAACTTTCGGAACTGTGATCGCGAAAAAGCGCTTCAGGGTATTTTCGATAATGTGAAGAACTCGGCTTACAAGGTGATCGAATCCAAGGGGGCGACTTATTACGCCATAGGACTTTCCCTGGTAAGGATAGTGGAGACTATCCTGGGGGATGAAAAGTCCGTTCTACCGGTATCGACCCTCATTGAGGATTATTACGGTGTCGAAGATGTCTGCCTGAGCCTTCCCTGCAAGTTAGGTTCGCGCGGTATAGAACAGTTCCTTAAACTGGAACTTTCCCCGGAAGAACAGGGGCTTTTCAAAAAGTCAGCTCAATCGCTCAAGAAGATACTAGAGGAGCTGGAGCTTTGAAAGGGGGAGCGATGAAAGACCCGGTCTGCGGCATGCAGGTAAGCGAAAAGGACGCGCTTAAACTGCGCTACAAGGGGGAGGAATATTATTTCTGCGGGCGGCGATGCCTAGATAAATTCAGGGAAGAGCACGACATTCCCGACAACGAATGTCCTTCCTGCGGCGCCGGCGACGGCAAGCCGTTCTACCGTAACAGGACTTTCATAGTCTTTTCTGTCCTGGCGTTCCTTTCGATCCTCTCTTACGCCGTACCACAGCTGGAAGCGTTCAGGGAGTCCCTCTGGGCTTATTTTAAAAGGATCTGGTGGGCTATCCTGCTCGGGCTGGTCCTGGGAGGCTTCATAGATCATTTTGTGCCCAGGAAATACATAACCGGAGTACTGGCAAAACCCCGCAAAAGGACGATCTTATATTCGGTGGTCCTGGGATTTCTTATGAGCGCCTGTTCACACGGTATACTTGCTTTGTCCATAGAGCTTCACAGGAAAGGGGCTTCGCCGCCGGCGGTCGTGGCGTTCCTGCTGGCCGCGCCCTGGGCGAACCTGACAATAACCATAATGCTCATAGGTTTTTTCGGACTCAAAGCGCTGTATATGATACTCGCGGCCATCTTCATAGCGCTGGTCACCGGTTTCGTTTTCCAGTTCCTGCAGAGCAAGGGCCTCATCGAGAAGAACCCCAACGAGGCGGGTCTCGAAGAAGGCTTTTCCGTAACGGAAGATATCAGGGCCAGGGTACGGGATTACGAATTTTCGTTAAGTAACCTCAAGAAAGATATTAAAGGAGTATACGACGGAGCGGTTTCCCTGGGGAACATGGTCCTCTGGTGGATACTGATAGGAATGGGGATAGCCAGCCTGGCGGGGGCGTATGTCCCGGAAGATGTTTTCCGGCAGTACATGGGCCCGACCATGGCGGGTCTTATGATCACGCTGCTGGTCGCCACGGTCATCGAGGTCTGTTCAGAAGGTTCCGCGCCGATGGCTTTTGAGATATTCCGGAGCACCGGGGCTTTCGGGAACAGTTTTGTTTTTCTGATGGCCGGGGTGGCCACGGATTATACAGAAATAGGACTTCTCTGGAGCAATGTCGGGAAAAAGACCGCCATTTGGCTTCCGGTAGTTACCGTTCCCCAGGTCATCGTTTTCGGTATGATCGCGAATATGTTATTTTAAAAAAGGAGGAGAACATGTCTGAAGTCAAAGTTTACAGCAGCCCTACCTGCCCTCATTGCCGGCAGGCCAAGAAGTTCCTCGAGGATAATAACATCCCCTTCGAGGATTACGATGTGACTTCCGATCAGGAAAAAGCGGAGGAGATGAAAAAGAAGTCGGGCGCGATGAGCGTTCCCGTGCTGGATATCGACGGGGACATCATCGTAGGGTTCAACGAGAGCGAGATAAAGCAGAAACTGAACCTTTAAGCGCGGAGTGAATATCTTAACTATAAAGGAGGAAGCTATGGGAGCCAGAGAAGAATACAGGGAGAAAGTAGAAGCCAGGATGAAGGAATGGGACGCGAAAATGGATCAGCTCAGGGCAAAGGCCGAACAGGCCGGGGCGGAAGCGAAGATAAAGTACATGGAGCAGGTAGAGGACCTTAAGGCCAAAAGGGAGGCTTTAAAGAAAGAACTCGAGCAGATGAAGTCGGCGGGGGAAGAGGCGTGGCAGGAGGCCAGGTCCAGGATAGACCCGCTGGTAGAGCAGGCTTCCGGTATTTTCGACGCTCTTTCCGAAAAACTGAAATAGGTCCCCGGGAGGTGGAATATGCTCAGGAGTATCAGGGAAATACAGGGATACAGGATAAACGCCTCGGACGGGGAGATAGGGAAAGCGGCGGATTTTTTCTTTGAAGAGAACGAATGGTCCGTGCGCTATCTGGTCGTCAAGACGGGGAACTGGCTGTTCGGAAAGGAGGTCCTCGTTTCCCCATCCGCTTTCGGCGAAAAAGCGGAGCCGGAAAAGGGTGTCTTTCCGGTGGATATCAGCAGAGAAAAGGTCAGGGAAAGCCCCGAGGTGGATGCCCATAAGCCTGTCTCCCGCGAAGAGGAGCTGGAGATGATGAAGCATTACAGCTGGCCGGTCTACTGGAATTACGAGGCCGCCCGGGGTACGGCCGCCGGGATGCCGCCCGTCATGGTCAAAGAGATAGAGGAAGCCATAAGGAAAGGAGAGTTCAGCCCCAGGGAGAACGACCTCAGAAGCGCTAAAGAGGTCACGGGCTACGCTCTTGAAGCAGAGGACGGGCGTATAGGGCATGTAACGGACCTTATCGTTGACGATACATCCTGGCGCATAAGGTATATGGTGGTGGATACCAACGACTGGTTGCCCGGGGGGAAAGTGCTTGTGGGTGTGGACTGGGCCGACAGCATCGACTGGGCGGAATCCAGGGTGAAGGTGGCGCGGCTTACCCGGGAACAGGTGAAGGCCTGTCCGGAATATGACCCTTCGCGCCCGGTCAACAGGGATTACGAGGAAAAGCTCCACGACCATTTCGGCAGGCCCAAATACTGGGAATGAACGCCTGTTCCGGGTTTTAATTAAAGTCTAAATACGGGAGGAACGAATGAAAGCTTTTGTAGATCAGGAAAAATGCGTAGGTTGCGGCGCTTGTGCCGAGATATGCCCGGAAGTTTTCAAGATGGAGGGGGATAAGGCGGTGGTCCACGCTACACCGGTCCCGGAAGGCGCGGAAGAGAAGTGCAGAGAAGCGGAGGAAGCCTGTGCTCCGGACGCGATAAGCGTTCAGGAATGACCGCGGAAACGGAAAGGGGGAGAAGTGCCTAAAGAACGGGTTGATACCATACTGTTCGACCTGGACGGAACTTTAGTGGATTCCAGAAAGGATATAGTCGCCGCGGTTAACCACACATTGAGGGAGATGGGGCGAGAAGAAAAGCCCTTTGAGCTGGTGGTCTCTTACATCGGGACGGGTTCCACCGATCTTGTGCGTAAGGCGCTGGAAGACGATAGTGACGAGGCGGTAAGCGAGGGCCTGAGCATATTCACGCGGTATTTCGGGGAACACTTCGCTGATAATACGCGCCTTTTCCCTAATGTAAGGGAAACGCTTTCCCACTTCGGGGACAAGCGCATGATGCTCGTTACCAACAGGAGGACCGAATTGACCAGAAGCACGCTTGATAAGTTCGGGCTTTCCGGTTTTTTCAGCGAGATACGGGGAGGGGATGACGACGCGTGCCTGAAACCGACCGGTTGTCCCATAACAAAGGTCCTGTCCGGGGCCGGTGAAAAGGCCATAATGGTAGGCGACATGGACCTGGACATATTGTCGGGAAAAGAAGCGGGGACCCTCACCTGCGGGGTTACCTACGGCCTGGGGTCCCGTAAGGACCTGCGGAAAGCCGGTGCCGATTTTGTTATAGATGATATTCTCGAACTTAAGGATATCATAGAATGAAAGGACGGTTATGCGTAAAAAAGCGGGAACCACGATAGGCGCGCGCCTGCGGAAATATCTTTTTACGGGCCTGGCGACCCTGCTGCCTCTTTTTATAACCTTCTACATTATAGTCTTCATCTTCGAATTCACCAACAGGTTCGCCGGCAGGCACATTAACGACCTGCTGATGCGGGAATACGGGTTCGCCATCCCCGGGCTGGGGCTGATACTGCTCACGGCTTTCGTGATCCTGGCGGGGGCCCTTGTAAGCAATTTCCTCGGCAGGAAGCTTTTCGAGCTCGCGGAGAGGTTTTTCTATAAGGCTCCGCTTGTGGCTAACATATACCCCTCGGCCAAAAAACTGTCGGATTTCCTCTTCAGGGAAGAAGAGAAGAAAAAATTCCGGAAAGTGGTCCTCGTCGAATATCCTTCCCCCGGGTCCTACTCGGTGGGATTCGTGACGAACGAGGGCGTAGAGGATTTCGACAAAAAAACGGGAGAAGAACTCGTGACCGTCCTGGTTCCCCTGTCGCCGATGCCTTATTCGGGGCTTTTGATGGTCCTGCCCCGGGAAAAACTTTTCGAAATAGATATGACCGTGAACGAAGCGATACAGCTGGTCCTTTCGGGCGGTGTTGTAACGCCCGATAAAAAATAAAGAAAAGGCGCCGCCGGGTCTGCCGCGGCTGTTCAGTCTTTACGGAAGGAGTTATATAAATGTGGACAAAATGGTTTCCCTGGAGATTCATAATAAGCAACCTCGCGAAAAAACACGGCTTTATCGATCCCATACAGCTCGTCGCCAGCGTTAACCGCATGGCCCAGCCTTCCGAGGTCGCGGCCCCCGTGGAGCTTTTGAGGGTCGCGGCGGTGCTGCACGCCAGAGGACTTATAAACAGTCAGGTCATACAGAACAATCTCGACTGGATATGGCCTTACTGGGTCGAAAAGCAGTTCGACCCCAGAACGAATTCTTTCGTTCCGAGGGCTTTCTCTCTCACTCATATTAATCTTACGCACCGGAACTGGACGGCGGTAGGGCTTCCCGGCATAGACGCTTTCCCGATAGTGGATCCGCGCGGGCTGGTGACGCCCTTGTTCGACAGCTGGTCCCTCGACGCCTGGGTGATCTCCGAAAGCGGCAGGAAACTCTTTCCGTCCCGCTGTGAACCCGCGGCGCAGTCCCTTGAAATGGAGAAAGGGCTTGGTGTGAGGACCGAATTCTCGGGGGAAGGGATGTCTCTGGTTTCCATGGTCTCTGTCGGCGAATCCGGAGGTGAAGTTCTATGCAGGATGCGGTTGAAAGCAGAGTGCGGCCAAAAAGGCACGCTGGCGGTATCGCTCAGGCCCTTTAATCCGGAAGGGGTAAGTTTCGTTCACGAGGTGTCCGGTTCCGATAAGGGCTGGCTCGTCAACGGCAAGGATGAGGTGAGATTCGACCGCAAAGGGAAGAGTCGCGTTTTTTCGGATTACAGAAAAGGGGATGTGGCCCACAGGCTCACGGAAAAAGAGAGCGCCGGAAGCGCTAAATGCGAAGTAGGCCTTGTCAGCGCGGCCGAAGTCTTTGATATCGAGCCAGGTTCCGGCACCGAAGTGGAGGTCACCGTGCCGCTCCGGGTAGAAAAGGCGTCCGCCGCCGGAAAAGAAAAAATAATAATGGGGAACTGGGACGCGGCCGTATCCGCCTGCGCCAGGCTCGAGGTGCCGGACAAGCGGATTGAATATATCTACGACGCCGCGGTGAGGTCGCTTGTTCTTTTGAGTCCCGGGGAAGTATACCCGGGGCCGTATACATATAAGCATTTCTGGTTCAGGGACGCCGTTTACGCTCTGAACGCCATGCTCTCGGTGAACATGTCCCGTGAAGCGCGAAGGATACTGGACCTGTTCCCGCGTTCGCAGGGCCCGACGGGATATTTCAGGAGCCAGGAAGGAGAATGGGATTCCAACGGGCAGGTGCTCTGGATAATGAACAGGTATTCGGAACTTGCCGGAGAACCCCCGCCGGAGGCGTGGGAAAGGCCGATACGCTCAGCGGTCAGCTGGATAGAAAGGAAAAGGTCTTCCGGCAGGCGGCCGCCGGAATGCGAGGGGCTTTTCCCGGCGGGTTTCAGCGCCGAGCATTTCGGGCCTAACGATTTTTATTATTGGGACGATTTCTGGGGAGCCGCGGGGCTGGAAGCGGGAGAAAGGCTTGCCCGCATCACGGGAAAAGATAGACTGGCTTCCAGATGCGGGGCCGGCAGGAATTCTTTCATGAACGCCATAAACTCGAGCATAGAGAGGGCCCGGGAACAAAAGAAGATCGCCGGTATGCCGGTCTCGCCTTACCGCAGGATGGACTCGAGCGCCGTGGGGTCGCTGGTCGCGGGATATCCCCTCAAGCTGTACGCTCCGGATAACCGCATGCTTCTGGCAACAGCCGAATACCTTATGGAAAATAACTTCATCGACGGCCTTTTCTATCACGAGATAGCTCATTCGGGTATAAATATCTATCTGAGCCTGCAGATAGCGCAGGTGCTTCTCAGGGCCGGTGATCCCCGGTATCTGGGGATAGTGAAGGCGGCCGCGGATGTCGCCAGCTCCACGGCGCAGTGGCCGGAAGCCATACACCCCAAGACCAAAGGGGGGTGTATGGGCGACGGCCAGCATTTATGGGCGTCTTCCGAATGGATCCTGATCGTAAGGAACTGTTTTCTGAGAGAGGAAGGCGATACCCTTATTTTATGTTCCGGTATACCCGGAGAATGGCTGCGGGAAGGGGAAAGGGTCTTCTTCGGACCTGCCCCCACATCTTTCGGAACGGTAAGCGTGAGCGCGGAGTCTTCTGAAGGTAAAATATCCGTACAGATATCCTCTCACTGGCACGGCGCCGAACCCCGGCTGGAAGTCCGTCTGCCGGGAGAGCGTCCCGCCGTTCTCGAGCCGGGCAAGAACAGGGCCGTGATCGAAAGGGGAAAGAGATGAACATTCTGATGATGACCAATACATATATACCTATAGTGGGAGGTATAGAAAGGTCCATCGAGTGCTTTTCCCGTGAGTACCGCTCCCTGGGCCACGAAGCCCTGATAGTCGCGCCGGTCTTCAAGAATATGCCGGATAAGGAGGAAGATGTTTTCAGGATACCCGCTATACAGAACTTTAACGGGACCGATTTCTCGGTCGAGCTTCCGGTGCCCGGGATCCTTAAAGGCGCCCTGGACGGCTTCGGCCCCGAAATAGTCCATTCACATCACCCTTTTCTCGTAGGCGATACCGCCCTGAGGGTATCCGCCAGGAGGGAGATACCGATAGTTTTCACTTACCACACTATGTACGAACTGAACACTCATTATGTTCCGGGGGATTCCGAAGCGCTGAAAAAATTCGTCGTCCAGCTGGCCGCGGGCTATTGCGACCTCTGCGACAAGGTCATCGCTCCCAGCCGGAGCATAAAGGAATTACTGGAGAGCAGGGGGGTCAGGACCGAGATAGTCACGATACCGACCGGCATAGACGCTTCGGAGTTCGAAAAAGGCAGCGGAGCCAGTATAAGGCGGACGCTCGATATCCCTGAAGAAGCTTTCGTGGCCGGATATCTGGGAAGAATAGCCGAAGAAAAGAACATGGATTTTCTTTTTGAGGCCGTTATGTCCTTTCTGCGGGAAGAAAAAGACGCTCATTTCCTGGTAGTGGGGGACGGGGGAATGAAGAAAGAGCTTGAGAAAAAGGCTTCCTCCTCTTCGTTGGGGCAAAAGATACATTTTACCGGCGTCCTGAAAGGCGAGGACAAAGTTAACGCCTACCACGCCATGGACGCTTTTGTTTTTGCCTCGAAAAGCGAAACACAGGGCCTCGTACTTGCCGAAGCGATGGCTTCGGGGGTACCGGTCATAGGGCTGGACGCTCCCGGGGCGCGCGAGGTGGTGCGTGACGGGAAGAACGGCTTTCTTGCGGATAAGGAGGATGTAAGCTTCTACGCCGGACTGATGCAAAGGATAGCGAAGGCGGAAAAGCCCCGGAGAGCGGAAATGTCGGATGAAGCCGTAAAGACCGCCCGTTCGTTCGATTACAGGAAAAGCGCGGAAAGGACCCTTGAACTGTACCGGGACACCATGAGCCGGAAGCGAGAAAGGAAGGAGAGGGACAAAAGTATATGGTCGTACGCGAAAAGGTCCATAAACAAGGAGATGGAGATAATTTCCAATATGATGAGGTCCGCGGGAGCGGCCCTTAACAGGAACGGGGATGAGCATGACGGGCGGAAAAAACAGACAGAAAATACTTAAGGGTAAGAGAATAAACCACGGATACGCCATAGGCCGGGCCTTTGTCTACGAGGATATTCTTTCCAGGGACCTCTATTATTACACCATACGCCCGGATGATGTGGAAAGGGAGCTGGGGCGCATAAGGACCGCGTTCGGCAAAGTGCTCGAAGATATCAGGAAACTGGAGAAGAATGTCAAGGCGGAACTGGGGAGGGAGGAGGCCGACATTTTCAAGGTGCACGCCGAGATGCTGAGGGACGAAGCTCTTCTCAAAGACCTGGAAAAGGAGATCAAGGGCGAACTGGTCAACGCCGAACACGCCGTCAGGAATGTTTTCAGGAAATGGGCCAACAAGTTCAAGGTATCGGACAGTGAGGTCGTTAAAAGCAAGGCCGAGGATATCGAGGACCTCAGCAGGAGGATACTATGTTCCTTCATGAGGTGCGATATAAACATGCTCGAGAATGTTCCGCGCGGAAGCGTGATAGTCGCCAAAAGACTGCTTCCTTCGGATACCGCCAGGCTTAAAAGAAGTAATGTTAAGGGTATAATAGTGGAGCAGGGCAGCGATGTTTCTCACAGCGCTATAATAGCCAGGGCTTTGGGGATACCGGCTGTTACGGAACTTCAGAACGCTACAGGGATCATAGCCACGAAAAGCAAGATAATACTCGACGGGTACGAAAGCATAGTGATAAAGGAACCGACTTCCGGAGAGCTCAAAACTTACAGGAAAAAGATACGCGAGATCAGGAAAGAGGAAACGGCCCGCATAAAAAGGGCGCGGAAACCGGCCAGGACGGCTTCCGGTGACCGGGTGAGGGTCCTTGCCAATGTCGCCTCTAAAGACGATATAAAAGCCGCGGCCGAAAGGGGGTATGAAGGGATCGGCCTTTGGCGTATCGAACAGATATACATGTCGTCCAAGATACTCCCCGATGAAAAACACCTTATAAGAAAACTGTCAAAGATGCTGAAACCCGTGAAAAGGCAGGTCGTTACTCTGCGTCTGCTGGATATAGGCGCCGACAAGGACCTGCCGTACATAGACATTGAGGACGAACCAAGCCCGGCCCTGGGCATGAGGGGTGTGAGGGTGCTTTTGCGGTACAAGAACCTTCTAAGGACACAGTTAAAAGTGGCCAGTATACTGTCCAAAGATCACAATGTGCGCGTGCTGGTCCCGGTAGTGACCTTTCCGGAGGAAATGGAAGAGGTGAAGAGGATCGCTAAAGAATGTGTGAAAGAGCTCAAAGAAGAGTACGGCATAAGGGCCCGGAAAATAAGAACGGGCGCGATGATAGAAACCCCCGCCGCCGTTGAGAACATAGACAGGATATCCCTTGTGTCGGACTTCGTGAGCATAGGGACCAACGACCTCATACAGTATTCGGTCGCGGCCGGAAGGGATAACCCCAGTGTGCTGGAATACTACGAAAAGGGGGCGGGCCTTGCCCTCAAGTACATAAAAAGGATCGTGAGGTCGGCGGAAAGGCACGGTATAGAATGCAGCGTCTGCGGCGAGATGGCCGCGGAAGATAAATGGATAAAACCCCTTGTAAAGGCCGGCGTAAGAGTGTTGAGCGCCTCACCCTACCTCATTCCCCGTATCAAAGAAAAGATCAGGGCTATATAAGCGAAAAACACAAGGCTCTTCCTGAAAGCCCGATATGGTTTTAACCGCATACGGAGAACGCCTATCCCGAGGGCTTATTTGTAATTTTGAAAGGCGGGATGTATGCTTGTATAGTACGGACGGTTTTGTTTGAAAAATAACGGAACAAGGGAGGCCAAATTGGCAGATGAGATCAAGATACGCGAGATGGTAATAGACGATCTGGCCAGGGTGTTCCACCTGGGCGAAAAACTTTTCACTTCATCCGACCATCCCAATCTTTACAGAGTATGGGACGAATATACCGTAACCCATATCTTCGAGTTCGAGCCGGAATTGTCGCTGGTCGCCACCCGCCGCAAAAAAGTGGTGGGTTTCGCCCTGGGTTATGTCATAGAGAAACCCCGGACGGCCTGGAATTACGGCCATCTGGTCTGGCTGGGCGTGGACGAGGCCTGTCAGAGGATGAATGTAGGGGAAAAACTGCTGGACAGGTTCAGGGACATTTTGAGGTCGAAAGGCGTGCGCATCATACTTGTGGACACCCAGGCCGACAATAAAAGCGCCATCAGATTCTTTAAAAAGAACGGTTTCGGCAGCCCCACCAGGCATGTTTACCTGATGCAGAACCTCGACGAACCCGGAAAGGTGACATGAAGGTCAACAGAAGCAGGTTGAAGACCCTGTTAAAGGAGATGACGGATATCTACAGCCCTTCGGGAAAAGAGGAAGCGCTTTTGCGCTTTCTTTGCGGGTACCTGGGAGAGCAGGGTTTTTCCTTTATACGCCAGCCGGTTTCCGGGAACAGGTTCAATATCATATTGAGATCCCCGGGAAGGGGCGGAGAGTTCCTTTTCGCGGGTCACCTCGACACGGTTTCCGCCTACGACATCGAAGAATACGGGTTCAGCGAGAGGAGAGGGACCGTGAAGGGCCTGGGCGTCGCCGACATGAAGGGGGGATGCGCGGCAATGATAGAGGCTTTTCTCAGATACGCGGAGTCAGCGGGAGGGGCGTTTCCGGCAACGCTCGCGCTGGTCGTGGGGGAGGAAGAGAACAGCGACGGAATGAGGAAGCTGCTCGAGGAGCACAGTTTTTCCAGGGCAATAGTGGGCGAACCTACCGACATGAGGCCCTGTACCGGGCATTACGGATACGCGGAGATAGAGCTTGTTCTTTCCGGGGAGAGAAGGCACGCTTCTCTTTCGTGCGTTAAGAACAACGCTACTTATTCCATGCTCAGGATGCTGCCGGAGATCATTTCCTATCTTGATACTTTTGAGGGCAAGGTCCGCTCCAACATAAGGGACCTTCACAGTTCCGAAGCGGGCTTCGCCGTCCCCGAAAGATGCAGCGCCTGGCTGGATGTACATGTGCATCCGAACATACCCATAAAGAGGATAATACCCCGCCTGAAGGGTAAAGCCGTAAGGTCCATAGAAGGTCTGGGGATAAGGAAGAAGGCCCTGGCCTTGAACTCCCAAGTGCATCCCGGATACGATCTAAGTCCTGCCTGGAAGGGTTTCAGCCGGATAAGGCTGGCCCTTGAGAATAACGGGATACCATGGGAGCCTTCTCTTTTCGAGAGCCATTCGGACGCGGCCTACATGCGGCCCGCGGGGATCAAGCCCGTGGTGTTCGGACCCGGAAGGCTTTCCAGGGCGCATACCAGGAACGAATCGGTGCCCTTTTCCCAGGTCGCCCGCGCCGCTCAGGTATATCTTGATGTCTTGAGGCGGATTTGACCTTTAAGTTGTTTTATTTACAACACTTATGCCGAAAACCCCCTTCCCGGGTCAATTCGCCTTGACATAAAAATTATATATGTTAGCATAAATTATAGCAAAAATATTCGTCGGGGCCTCAAAAGACCCGTAAAAAGAGCCTGAGCGGGGTCGCGGGGCTTCAGGGGAAACACCAAAAACACTTAAGCCGATATATCCGAGAGTATATAGAGCTGAAGTGGATTTTGGTTCTTGAGAAAGGGCCGGAGTTCGCTGAAAAACGACTTCGGCTTTTTTATTTCAGGAGGAGGAAAATGGATATCAGAAAAAAGACTTTTGCCGGATCACGGGTTGCTTTGTTATTTCTCTCTCTACTGATGCTTTTTCCAGTTGTGTCTTTCGCCGAGATGACCATCAACGACGCGATAGAATATTACGACAGGGGAAAGAGGGAATTTGAGAGGAACGATTACGACGACGCGATAGAATATTTCAATAAAGCCGTCAACGACGCCCCGGAAAACGCCATGACCAGGGTTGCCATGTATTATCTGGCGAAAAGTTACCAGAAGTCGGGCGAAACCGGCAAGGCCGAAGAGACATTCAAGTCCCTTATCGACAAATACGGTTCGGGCAACTGGGTGGATTGGGCTAAAGAGGACCTCAGGCAAGTGCGGTAAAATGCCGGGAGAAAAACACCATGTGGGAAGATATCCTCCGGAAAAAAGATGACCTGGAATACCCTACGCAATATGTGCTTCTCGGACAGACCTATCTGCTGAAGGGTAATTTCAATAAAGCCATCAGGGCATACCAGAAAGCCCTGCGCCTGGAGCCCGAAAGGCCCAAGGCACAGCTTTTTCTGGCGAACGCCTGGTTCAAGAAAGCCGTGAACAGCAGGAACGCCACGAAAAAGGAGAGGGAGAAGTGTCTGTATAAAGCCCTCGTACATTACAATAAGGCGAATACCCTCTCCCCCAGGAGCATAATAGGGGAATGGGCCCGGAAGCAGATACGGGAAGTAGATAACAGCGTCACTTCCCCCGGCCATGTAAAGTCGCTGAAAGAACTTTCCCGGACAGTAAAATAAGAATAATATATTTTGCCTTCGGGAGAGGCTATGATCCGTAAAAGGCCGAAGTTCATTGTAGACTTCGGCCTTTTTGGCCCCGTTGCTTAACGCCGTGAGCGGGACGGCACAACAAAAGGACCGAAAGTGAGAGAAAAGAACAAGAAAAGGATCAAGAAAAAGATATCTTCTTCCAGGAAGAACATGCTGGTGGAATGGGGCAACTACAAGTGGCAGCTCGAACACGCGGTAACCAGTATAGATGTCTTCGAGGAGATAACCGATATAAAGTTCAACGAAGAGGAAAGGGGCCGTCTCGAGGAAACGCTGGCAAAGTTCCCTCTTTCGGTGACCCCGTACTACGCCTCGCTTATAGACACCGAAAATTTCAGGAACGATCCTGTTTTTAAACAGGCTTTTCCCGATGTGCGGGAGCTGGATATAATGACCAACGACATGGCCGATCCGCTTTCCGAGGACAAGGACAGTCCGGTCCCCGGGATAACACACAGGTATCCGGACAGGGTGCTCTTCAATGTGACGAGCACCTGCTCCATGTATTGCCGGCACTGTACCCGCAAAAGAAAGGTGGGGGACAGTGACGATATCCTCAGCAAAAAGGACATGCTCGAGGCCGTCAGATACATTAAAAGCACCAAAGGGGTAAGGGATGTGCTGATATCGGGAGGCGACCCTTTCATGCTCCCGGACGAGTTCATAGACTGGATACTCGAAAAGCTTTCCGCCATACCCCATGTCGAGGTTATAAGGATCGGTACAAGGATGCCCGTGGTGCTTCCTTACAGGATCACGGAAGATCTCGTGAAGGTCCTTTCGAAATATAAAAACCTCTGGATAAACACCCATTTCAACCATCCCAGGGAATTGTCCTCGACCGCCGAGAAGGCCCTTGCAAGGTTATCGGAGGCGGGGATACCGCTGGGCAACCAGACCGTGCTCCTGGCGGGGGTCAACGACTGCCCCAGGATAATCAAGAAACTCATGCACCGCCTGGTACAGAACAGGGTCAGGCCGTATTACCTTTACCAGTGCGACATGTCCGAAGGGCTTTCTCATTTCCGGACGCCCGTAGGCAAGGGAATGGAGATAATGGAGCACATGATAGGTCATACCAGCGGTTTCGCGGTCCCCAGGTATGTTATCGACGCCCCCGGAGGAGGAGGGAAAATACCCGTTATGCCCGAATACCTTATTTCATGGTCCACCAATAAGGTAATACTCCGTAACTACGAAGGAGTTATAACCACCTATAAAGAGCCCGATTCTTACGAGCCGACCTTTTGCGACAGGAACTGTGACGAGTGCGACCTGCAGCTGAACCTGGAAGCCGGGCACGAGGAGAAGCCCGTCGGCATAGTCAAGCTGTTGAGAGACCACGAAAGTCTCGTGTCGCTGACCCCTAGCGCGAACGAGAGGATAAGAAGAAGGAACGGAAAGTAGCATACAGTGGCATTGATAGACTACGCGATATTCGGCCTGTACATGCTCGGCGTCCTGGGAATAGGATATTATCAGTTCGTCAGGAATAAGAACGCGGAGGATTATTATCTGGGAAGCCGCAGGATGTCCGCTTTTCCGGTCGGTTTTTCCGTCGTGGCTACGGATGTAGGCGGGGGTTTTTCCATAGGTCTCGGGGGGCTCGGGTTCGCCATGGGGCTTTCCGGGAGCTGGCTGCTTTTCACGGGCCTCGTCGGGGCCTGGCTTTCGGCGGTTTTCGTGATACCCAGGATAAAGGCCCTTGACAGAAAATTCGGGCTCTATACCTATCCGGACCTTCTGAGGCTCCGTTACGGCCCGGCGGTAGCGCTTTGCGCGGCGGTAATATCCGGACTCGGATACATGGGTTTTACGGGCGCCCAGATACTCGCGGGGGCGAAGCTATGTTCCGCTACGGTCATAACGGAACCCGTATTCGGCCTTACGCCTCTCGAGTTCAGCCTTTACCTCATAGCCGTTATCACCGTGACTTACACCGTCATCGGCGGCCTCAAGGCCGTAATATACACCGATGTGGCCCAATGGATCATCCTTCTGGGAGGCCTGGTGCTCGTGGCCGTTCCCGTGGCGTTGGCCAGGGCAGGCGGATGGTCTGCCCTCAGGGCGTCCCTGCCTCCGGAATTTTTCAGCATAACCGCCGTCAAGCCCGTGACTTTCGTGAACTGGATGGTGTCTATAATACCGATATGGATCATAGGCATGACGCTTTATCAAAGGATGTACGCGTGCCGGGACGAAAAGACCGCGAAAAAAGCCTGGTACATCGCCGGGTTCCTGGAATATCCCGTTATGGCGTTTGCCGGCGTGGTCCTGGGGATGTGCGCCCGCGTTTTTTTTCCGGGTGCGGAATCCGAAACGGGGCTTCCGCTTCTCTTAAGGACATATCTTCCCACGGGTATCGCGGGGCTCGTGATAGCGGCTTATTTCTCTGCTATAATGTCCACGGCCGACAGTTGCCTTATGGCTTCCTCGGGCAATGTTCTTAACGACCTTCTGCAGAAAACGGTTCTCCGGCGCGTGAGTGAAAGGGCGGTGATCCGGCTTTCCCAGCTCGTCACTCTTATCATCGGCATCTCAGCGATATTTATCGCCGTGCGCTTCGAAAAGGTCCTTGAAGCCATATTGTACGCCTACGGTTTCATGGTCTCGGGGCTCTTTGTCCCAACGCTGGGCGCGTATTTCTGGAAAAGGAGCAGCGGGACCGGAGCTTTGCTGGGGATGATATCCGGAGGGGCCGTCTTTCTGGCGCTTCAGGCAAAACCCGGCGCTTTTCCTTTTCTGGCGTCCGGACTGCATCCCAGCCTGTTCGGGATAACGGTCTCAGGCCTGGTTTTCGTTATTTTCTCTATCATAAAGCCGGACGGTAAAGGAGTTGACTTTTATGCGCAATGACAGGATCGAAAAGATAGGCTCCAGTGTCATACAGCACGGTAAGATGAACGACAGGATATATCTGATGAAACTCGATGAAAAGGACCTTCCCGGGATCATCGGCAGGCTTGACTCTCTCGCGGTCTCCCGGGGTTATTCCAAGATATTCGCGAAGGTGCCTTTTACCAGCTTGCCGTTTTTCCTGGACAACGGATACGCGGAAGAGGCACGGGTCCCGGGATTCTACGGCGGGTCCGTGGACGGTTCTTTCCTGGGTAAATATTTTTCCGGAGAGCGGGAAAGGAACGATGACGCGTCCGAGGTGGAGGAAGTCCTGCGCCTTTGCAGGGAAAAGGCACAGGCTCCCGAGCCCGGATACGGAGGGGAGATTGTGTTCAGAAAGGCCGGTCCTTCGGATATCCCGGACATGGGACGGATATACAGCGAGGTTTTCAAATCGTACCCCTTTCCCATACACGACCCCCGGTACCTTCTCGAGACCATGAAGACGCATGTCAACTATTTCGTTGCCTGTGATGGGGAAAAAGTGATAGGCGTTTCGTCCTCCGAGACGGACTCCGCTTCCGGGAACGCGGAGATGACGGATTTCGCTACGCTTCCCGAATACCGGGGCCGCGGTGTGGCCGGCGGGCTCCTGGCCTTTATGGATGAACGGGCGGGCGAAGAAGGTTTTTTTACGGCCTATACCATAGCCCGGGCCCTTTCCCGCGGGATGAACATCACTTTCGCCAGGAACGGCTACACTTTCGCGGGGACGCTCGTTAACAATACCAATATAGCCGGTTCGATAGAGAGTATGAATGTGTGGTATAAGAGGTTAAAGGGTGAAAGGGTTAAAGGGTGAAAAGGTGAAAGGGTTAAAAGGCCAGGGGTTGATGGCTAAAGGTATATCAGCTCCCGGGTCATGGCTCTAAGGTCACAGGCGCGGGGCTCGCGGCGAAAGGTGAAAGTAAAAAGATCTCGTCCGCCAAAGATGTTCCGGCGCTCAGACACCCGAACTCGCGTGTGGCTCGTTCGGAAACTCGCGGCGGAACACCTTTAACGGACTCGTAAGAGGCCTTTCGCCTTAATAAAAAACAACCCGGGGGAGTTATGTCCCCCAAGCCCCCCTAAATTTGTTGTTCCGCCGACCCGTTAACGAAGGCGGAAGTTTATGCGGACGACAGTGGTAAAGCGGAGAGTTTGTCGGCATCTGAGGAGCGGGGCTAGAGGCAATTCAGCTTTCAGATGTCAGAGCTAAAATGGGAATAGATTGAGATTAAGATTCAGATTGAGATTGAGAAAGGTCTTTACAAGCCGAGGGCTTGCTAAATCTCAGTCTAGATCTGCGCTTCAGGCTACGGATCGCCGCCTTTGGCAGGCGCGGGCCCCTGGGGAAATAGACCATGGACAATTGCCCATTCGCGGTACCCGGTACAATAAATCCCATCAAAACTAGAAGATATCCCCTTTTTATTGTAAAATATCTGGCATGAACATTATCATTACCGGAGCCGGGCATGTGGGGTTCAACCTGGCCGAATACTTTACGGCGCTGGGCCATCAGATAACCGTCATAGACCACGATAAGGGACTTTGCGACCATATCAACAGCAAGCTGGATGTTTTCGTGGTGAACGGACCGGGAAGCAGTCCCGCGGTGCTTGCCGAGGCCAATATCGACAGGGCAGACATGCTAATAGCCGTGACCTCCAATGACGAGGCGAACCTTCTGGCCTGTAATTTCGCCATGCAGAAAGGCGTGAAGAGGAGGATAGCGAGGGTCAGGTCTTCCGCCTACCTGGAAGTGGAAGGGGCCGGCGGCATCGACCTCGAATCGACCGGAGTTACCTGTCTTGTGGAGCCGGAAAGGGGCGTGGTGGACAGGATACTCCAGTATGTTGACCTTCCCGGGGTGCTTGAGACGGCCAATTTCCAGTCTAACCGGATATACCTGAGGGGTTACCGGGTAGAGGAAGGCATGCCCCTGGCCAATAAGAGCCTTCGTGATATAAGGGCCATGTCCTCGGAAAATCCAATGCTTTTCGTTGTCATAGTCAGGGAGGGCAAGACCATTCCCCCGGTGGGCGACGAGGTGCTTCTTCCGGGCGACGAGGTCGTGGCCATAATGCCGAAGGAATCCTTCCCTCATTTCAGGGCCCTGATAAACAGCGAGTCGCTGAAAAGGAGGAAGATAGTTGTCTCCGGAAGCTCCCTGACCGCCGTACATCTGGCGCAGGCGCTTAAACCCATGGCCGATACGGTCGTTCTCGCCGACCCGGACCTCGAACACGGTACATTCGCGGCCTCGACCCTTGAAGGTGTGGATGTTTTTCACGGTGATACCACCGACCCTTCCGTGCTTGAAGAGATAAACATCAGGGACGCCGACTGTTTTATAGCAGCCGGGGACCAGGAAGACAATATCATGGCCTGTCTGATCGCCAAGGCCGAGGGCGCGGGTATGGTCATAGCGATAAGGGACGACGAGCGCTACAGCGGGCTTTTCGATTCCATTGGCCTCGACCATGTGATAAATACCCGCGAAATAGTGCTTAATACGATAATCGAAAGGATACAGACCGTATCCATCGGGGTTTATCTTAAGCTCAGATCAAGCGATACCGAAGTGGTCAGGTTCAGCGCGGGCCGGAAAAGCCGCGTGGCGGGTAAGACCCTTATACAGCTCGAGAAACAGTTCAGGAAAAAGGCCATAGTCGGTTGTCTGGTCCGCAACGGCGAGGTCGTTATACCGGGAGGGGAGACCAGGATAGAGGCTGACGACGAGGCTATCATTTTCTGCGGAAAAGATTTCCTTCCCAGGGTCAAGAAACTGTTCAATCCTCCGGAGAAAGAATGAACCCGAGATTTATCACTTACTCAGTGGGTAAGCTTCTTGAGATCCTCGCCCTGGTCCTCTTTATCCCGGCGGGTATAGCTTTCTATAATCTCCTTCCCGAAGGGTATCCGGCGATGCTGCTGGATCACAGGCTTTCGGGTTTCATCATCGCCATCCTTTCGTCTTTTTTCTGCGGCATGATACTGAAGCTGGCGGGGGACAGGGAGATTTCCGGCAACGGTATAAGGGAAGGCTTCGCCATAGTCGCTTTCGGATGGATAGTGCTCACGCTCTTCGGCGCCATACCTTTCATAGTGTATTTTCTGGGAAAAGCCGCGGCCGTGGATGTGCATGTTTTCCTGCGGGCTTTTACCGATTCATATTTCGAGATAATGAGCGGGTTCACCACTACCGGGGCCACTATTTTCGAGGATGTGGAAAGCCTGCCCCGGGGCCTTCTTTTCTGGAGAAGCCTGACCCACTGGCTGGGCGGCATGGGTATAGTGACGCTCGCCCTGGCGATACTTCCAGCTTTCGGTATAGCCAGCTACCAGATGTTCAGGGGAGAGGTGCCTGGTCCCACGGCCGAGAGGCTTCGCCCCAGGCTGGCTCAGACCGCGATAATACTCTGGGGGGTTTACGCCCTCCTTACACTGGTAGAGGCGATACTTCTCAGGCTGGGGGGTATGAGCGTTTTCGACGCTCTCTGCCACGCTTTCGGGACGATGGCCACAGGAGGGTTCTCCACCAGGAACGCCTCAATAGGCGCGTATAACAGCAGTTTCATAGACTGGGTCGTGATAGTTTTCATGTTCTTCGCGGGCATGAACTTTATTATACATTACCGCGTCTTTTTCGGAAGGAAGCTGGACCTTCTTAAAAGCAACAGGGAGTTCCATTTTTACGCCGGCGTGCTCGTCGTCGCCGTCCTTCTCGCCGTCATAGCGCTAGGGACCCAGGGTATAGTCTCCCCGGAGGAGGCAGGCGCCAGTTTCCGGCCCGAGCCTCTTTCCGCAAGCGCCCTGACGGAGAAGATCTCGGTCGAAAAGGAAAAGGTCTCCTCTTTTTACGGCATTCTCCGGCACGCCGCGTTCCAGGTGGTGTCTATCACCACAACTACCGGTTACGCTACGGCGGATTCCGATATCTGGCCCAATTTCGTCCGGTTCATGCTCGTGGTCCTCATGTTCTTCGGCGGGTGCGCCGGATCGACCGGGGGCGGCATAAAGATGATCCGGGTCATGGTATTCCTCAAGACGGCGCTCAGGGAGATAAAGACCATCATACAGCCCAGGATAATAGCGCCTATCAAGATAGCCCGGAAAGCGGTTGACGATAAGCAGGTGATGAACATACTCGGTTTCATCGCGCTTTTTATGGGATGTTTTGTCGTATTGTCCGCGGCGATGAGCTTCATAATACCCGATTTTACGACGGCGGTGGTTTCCGTTGTCGCCACTATGTGTAATATCGGACCCGGGCTTTCAGGCGTAGGCGCCACGGAGAACTATGCCTGGATACCCCTTTCCGGAAAATGGGTCCTTACCCTGTGCATGCTTCTGGGCAGGCTCGAGATATATACCGTGATAATAGCCCTTTCCCCGATCTCCTGGAGAAAATGACCTCAGAGAGGTCACCTTTCTTTGATGTCTCCTGCAAAGATAGATGTATCCTGCAAAGATAATGGTAAAAACACTGCTGTTTGATGTAAAAGGAGCGCTTTCGCCCTGTTAGTCTAATAAAAACTTAAATTTTATAAATCATTATGATATATTATATTATAGGGGAAAGTGTGCCCGGGTAACCTAAATAACGGAAAATTTATTTTTTTGGAAAGTTAATAAAAAGGTTTAATAAGTCGGGGGAAGTTTAATTGGACCCGGAAAAGCGGAGCAGTTAAGATGAATAGCCGGTGGTTTAAAAAGAACAGGCTTATAAGACGCGGTGTTTGTGTTCTTACGCTGCTGCTTTTTACCGCGGGTACAGTGGTACCCGTTAATGGCTTCAGCCAGGCCATGAGCTTCGCCCCGGCAGCTTCTTTGTCCTTAGCCGCTTCAGACATAACACTTCCCGAAGGGCTGGGTGAGATAAAAATGGCCCGGGACGGGACCAGCGGGAAGATAGTTATACATATACAGGACGCGCATTGTAACAAGTTCGCCCAGAGAAAGATCCTATCCATTTTAAGGCATATCAGGAACCATTACGGAATAGGGCTTTTAAATCTGGAGGGGGGTGTGCGCGGCTACGATACCGGGAGTTTTACGGAAATAAAAGACCGTGAAATAAGGATGAGGGTCGCCGGGTATTTCATGGATAAAGGAGAGCTGAGCGCCGCCGAAATTTACGCGATAGAGCGGCCCGGCGATATAAGTCTGTGGGGAGTGGAAGATAAAGAGCTTTATCTGAAAAACCTGGATGTGTTCCGTTCCTCCCTGAAAGAAAAAAGCGAAATGGACGAATATCTACGCGCCGTACGGCAGGATCTGGAAGGCCTCAAAAAAGAAAGATTCAATAAAGAACTTCTCGAGATGGATTCGCTATATTCCCGATACAGGGACCGGAAGATCGATCTTGAAGAATATTTCCGTTTCGTCGCCGAAAAGGCCGTTGAAAAAAATATAGATTTCGGGAAGGAAGAGAATTTCTCCGGATTGCTCAAGCTTTTGGAGGATGAAAAGGAGATCGATTTCCGAAAAGCAAATAAAGAAAGGGACCTTTTGCTGGGTAAACTCGGGAAAACGCTTTCTTCCGACGGTTCGAAACGCCTTCTCGAATACACTCTTCTTTTCAGGAATAAGAACATAGGGGCGGAAACCTATTACGCGTATCTCAAAGATACGGCCGCCAGGATGGGGGTCAAGAGGGAGGAGTATCCCTCTTTCTTTTCTTACGCCGAGTACATACGGGATTTCGGGAAAATAGACAAGGTGTCCGCTATTCACGAGGTCGAAACCGTAGAGGAAAAGATAAGAAGCGTTCTTTACGAGAACGGATCCCAGGAAGAGCTTGATACACTGTCCCGCCGCCTTTTTCTGCTTGAGGATATGTTCTCTTTCAAGCTCACCAGAAGAGATCACGCCAGGTATCTGGATCTTGAGCACGGACTGGACCCGGGCAGGATCTCTTCTTTTTTAAAGAAGGAAGGGGTTGAATACGATGCTGTTACCATGTCGGAGGAAAGCATACGCAGGGTCAACGCGTACAGGTCCGAAGTTTCCGCTTTCTTCAGGTTTTCATTTTTGCGGGATGACAGGTTCCTCGAGAATATCCGTTTCGACAGCATGAGTAACGGCCAGGAAGCGGCGCTGATAATAACCGGGGGATTCCATTCCGAGAACCTTGCCGCTCTGTTCCGGGCGTCGGGTCACGGTTTCGTTTCTATAATGCCTTCTTTTTCGTGTGAGGAAGGGTACGAAAGCCCTTATTTCAGTCTTCTCGCGGGGGAAAAAGACGCTTTCGCCGCGGCCGTGGCCCCTTATTTGGCGGAAGCCAGCGCCCTGCAGAAAGCCAGCAGACTGTGCCCGGCCCTTTCCGGGGAAGTGTATACTCCCGATGAAACGGCTCTTTTCCGGGCCGAAAAAAAATTCGTGGAAAGAGCTGCCGTAGGATCCGTTGAAGTGGAACTGCTGGACAGACCGGGCGGACATACACTTTTTTCCGCCGGAAGCGGAGAACGGACGCAGATCACCGTAAACGACCTGCTGCTTCCTCTCGGATATCCCGTAAAGGGTTCTGAAGAGAGGATACGGGAAGAGGAACATCACGGCGCGAAGAAAAGCTTTTTTTCCGGTATCTTCGAAAAGGCGGTAAAGATTTCATCCTACATCAACACGGTGCCTTACGCTATCCGTAAGATATTTCTTTTACCGGTAAGGGAAGAGTTGATCTACAGAGGAGGGCCGTTACTGGTCCTTTATTCGGCGGCCCTTCTTGTGCCGGGAGGGATGGGGGCTCAGGGGGCGCTTTTAGCCGGTGTCGCGCTGCAGGCCATATCAGGCGCGTATTTCATCAAAAAGCACGCGATAGAAAGAGAAAGCGTGTACAAGTGGATGCCGGCGCCGGCTCTTGTGAGCTTTATAGCCACCGGTATTCTGACCCCTCTTTTTTTATGGAACCCCGTGGTGCTTCTCGCTGGATCTATAGCCGTTCATTCTACCGTGAACCTTATTGTTCTTATGGCTAACCGGATGATGGGCGAGGAAGCCGTTGGATACGCCGTAATACCGGAAAGTCCTGGAGCCGGGGCGGTTACCCCCGGCGCCCATCGCGGGGATCCGGATGAGGAGGTCTTTATAGACATTTTGAGCGAGGATAGCACGCTGAACGCTCTGCCCGAAGAGACCCTGCTGAAGACGCTTGAGACTTCAAACCCTTCAGCCCTGTCGAATCTGGGCCTTACGGAAAACGCCGCGCTCAGGATCGAAACGGCGAAGCTGGTCTATTTACAAATGAAAGGGTACGGTATAGAAGCGGAGATAAATGAGTTCGTAAGGGAGCGTATTGCCGGAGGAAAACAGAAAGAAGTTTTCGAGCTCATCGGTGAACTCGGCGCGGCCGGGGGAAAAATAGGCGCTGCCGCCTACGATGTTGCCGGGAGTATCCTGGGGGTCATGAGGGTAAAATACAAGCTGGAAGGCCAAGAGTTCGATGAATACATAAAACCGTATCTTTATACCGGAAGCGAAAAATACGATCTTATCCTGAAGGAGAAAGTAGACGAGGCCGCGGAAGGGAAGGTAAAACGGTTAAGGGACCTTGACCTGGATACCAGAAGGAAGATACTGGAAAGGCAGGTCGTCGAGAGGTTCAACAGGCTTTCCGCTTTTGACCAGGCCAGATTGTTCTACAGGAACTGGGATTACAGGGAGACCGAGATAGCGGAGATCGCGAAGGTCGATGCGCTGGGTCCATCCAGGGGCGAAGAGGATGTGAGAAAAAAAGCGGTTATAGTTCTTCTGGTCCTGAACGCGGCCAGCCGCGCCGGTTACTCGGAAGAGCAGGATCTTTACGAATACCTCAAGGATTATTATTTCGGGAGTCCGGACGAAAGGCACGATTACGGGCTTACAGGCATGAACCTCCCCAGAGGGGAAGACTTTGACAGGTTTTTGAATTTTGTGAACGACAGGTATTTTGTCGAAGATGTTGCCCGTGAACAGGTGGATATAGGGGAAATGACCCTGCCGAGGGACAGGCTGATGGATTCAGTTTCAAGGATCCGTCTTGATTTCGGGATATCTTCCAGGGATATAAGGCGGGATATCGAGGGTATGCCCGAATATCAGCTTACAGTGACAGGAGATCTTTTCTCGAGCCAAGAAATGGAGAGCGTACGATCTTTGTCCGGATATGAGAGCGCGGAATTCATCAAAGAGCTAGAAATGGCGATGAGCTCGCCCGTAACATCTTCCTCCTTTTTCGACGAGGAGAACAATATTCTTACCATAAGCCTCTACCCCGAAGGGATAAACGCTCTCAGGGCGCAGTACGGTCTTCCGGCGAGATCTTTTGAGGTAACCGTGCCCGATATAGATACAACCGGAATGACCGAGGAACAGTTTGAAATGATCCGGACACTGATAGAAGAAGGCGCCAGAAGACGCATGCGGTCGAGCACGGAGCTTTCGGAGGCCACGAAACAAATGTTCCTGGATTTTTCCAATGACGCATTTTGTTTACAATACGCCCGGAGAGAGGAAGGTGGCGTGACCGAAGTTTCCATGATGCCGAGTGAGCTCATTTTATCCAAAGGAGAAAAAAGGAGCTACGAAGAGATAAGCTACATACCCGAGAGATGGCGCCCCAGCGAAAGGTTCCCGGCGCGAGATGAGAACCGGCTTCTGGAAGAGGTGGCGGAGAGCCTGGGCAAGACCGCCGAAGAGATAAGGAAAGAGATCGACGACATGATGCTCAAAAGGCATTACCAGATGTACAGGGCGAACGGCTTCGCGGAAAGGGACGATCCCCAGGCGCGGATAATTTACGGAATATTCGAGGACCTGAAGAAAGCTTATAACGAAACGGCCCGGATACGCGGGTATCCGGAATATTCGGGCAAACTTTTTATAGTTGATACTCCGGAAGTCAACGCTTTCGCGGACCCGGCCAGGGGTGATATCTTCCTTTTCCAGGGGTTGGTGAGAGGCATGGCAGACTACTTCAGCCCCGAGAACGCCAGCGGTATAGGAGGGAGCCATTTTTCGAAGGAACACATCGCTGCCGTACTCGCGCACGAAATGGCCCATATCATGCAGGGAACATCTCCCCACGGTATACCTTTCGAGCAGCTGGTCAAGGAAGACGCGAAAAGGACGGAAATACTTGATATAAAACGGAACCAGGAATATGACGCCGACGAGATGTCAATGCTGCTTATGGACGCCGCGGGGTATAATCCACGCGGGATCATAGAGCTGATAGACCTTCTCACGAGCATAACTCCCAAAAGCACTCTCGAGACCACGGCCGAAGATCACCCGCATCCCAAGGAAAGAAAAAAGAACCTGCAGGACCTGTCCATGGACAAAAGCCTGGTAACCCGGAATTTCGAAAAACCTTTTTCCGGGCTCGAACGGGAAGATTTCAGCAGGATGTACAGCAGGCACTCTCTTCATTTAACCCCTTATATAAGCTCGAGGGAAGAGCTTCTTGACGCGATAAGGAACTCCGGGCGTTTTGAGGAACTTGTGGGTTTGCTTCGAATGGCGCAAGCGACAGCAAGATTTCCCAAGGTAAAGGCCGCCGCTAAAGAGGGCTTCGCGCGATCTTGTTTTGCGAGATACATTTTCGGTAAGAACATCATTCAGGCCGTAAGAGCCTTGAGTAATTCCTATACCGGGGAAGACGGGACGGTTACCGGCGATCTGGTGGGCAACAGGCAGGCAGGAGCTTACATCGCCAATGTGTCGTCTTCCGGGGACGGACTTTCCCCGAGAGACAGGTATTCGCTTGGCTGGCAACTTGAAAGAAATCTCGAAAGGAGCGCCAGGGAGGTCATAGCCGAGATCAACGGTGTAGCGTCCGACATAAGCCTTTCGGATATATCTCTGGAAGAAAAGAAGGACGCGCTCTCTAAACTTGACAGGATCAAAAAATTCTTCATAGAGACGGTATCTTCCCTGAACGAGGAGGATTACGAAATTTTCTTGCGGGCCTCCCCCGGAGAACCGGGAACGGACGCCGCCGAGATCGCCGATGCTATCAGGACATCTGAGGAAACGGAACTTTCCGTGCTGAGGGAGGTGCCGGTGGCGGTCTTCGGCTCTTTCGGGAAGGACAGGCTCGATGAGAAAAAAGAGATCGAGCTGCCGACGGGTGAAAAGATACAGGCGGTGATGGAAAGAGAGGACCCCGGGATATATGTGAAAGATGTGCGGAGATGGCCTCTTGACGGGCCGCGCGAAAGAGAAAGCTTGTTCGAGGTCCTTCTGCTCAGCTGGATAAACAGTCATTGGGTCAATGGCGTAACGACTTTTGAGCGCGACGGCCTCGATACGGAATTGTACAGGGAGATCAGGGCAAAGCTGGGGGAGCCCGGGTTCATCAGGTTCCCGTCCGGAGTGGGAACGGAAGAGTTCGAAGGCGCGATGTTCAGGGAAAAACTCGCGCTGTACCTGGCGGAATTCGAATGGAATACCCCAAAGGGGTCGGAACTTGCCCGTTTCGCTTCGGAAGTTATGCCTTTCGAGGAAACCTGCTTTCTGCCGCGACTTTTTTCCGGGGAATTCGGAGGCGTAGGAAATTCCAGGAGAGTGTTCGAAGTAAGGAGCGCATACAGTAAAAGGGCTTCCGCTGTGCAGGAACAAAGGGCGGATTATGAGCGCGAAGGTGACTTCTCGACCCCCGGCGACATAATTTCCCGGAAATTGTCCGCCGTGAAGACCGGCTCGGAGGTCCTTTCGGTCATCAGGGGCGAGACCGGTATCTATTCGCCTTCTTTCAGGGCAAAGATCTTAAGACAGCTGGCGCAGCAAAGCAGCCATTCGTTCTTTGTCGGCGGTTCCCTCGACGCCGTGGAGCTGTTCGCGCTGTTCAAGCAGATAATACCTTACGCCGACGCCGCGGAAATAATGCTGGAACTTTTATCGTACGATGTGTTCAAACAGTCTTACGCCCGGAATGCCGGCCTTGAGACCTACAGGGCGGCCGCGGCGGTCATAGAGGAGATAATGGATAAAAGAAAACCCGGTGACAGGACAGTTCCCGGCGGCGCGATGAGCGTTTATATAAGATCTAAAATAAAAGAAAGGAAGGCCGGAGGAAGATCGATAGATGCGGATTTCGTTTACCGTACGCTTGAACGCCTCAGCAGGCATTCGAACATTTCCCTGGCCGAAGGGCCCGAAGGCGGATTTGTCTTTACGGAGAACCCGGAAGATGAGGATATCCTTGCCGGAAAAGTGCACCTCCGGGAGCAGAAAGTCGGATCCCCCGATATGCCGGTCTGTCTTTTTAATAGATACATTGAAAAAGACGAGCAGGAATTCTTCAGAAAGATCTTCGATCTCGATACGGAACAGCTTCAGGAGATAGCTCTTAACCAGGAACGGGTCGAATCGTTATCCCGTGAAACGACCGCCATGCAGACAGGCCGGCTTAAAGACACCGGCCTGACCAGGAACAGCGACTTCAAGCGTATGCTGGACGGTATTATAATATTGAAACTGCTGGACGAGGCCAGGGAAGGAGCGGGCCTTAAACCCAAGCACACCATTAATTCACGCGATTTTGAAGAAGTGCTCAGTATGGATATAAGGGTTGTTTCTTCCGAAGATGAGCGGGCCGGGATTGAAAAGATATCTCAAACGACGCACATAATTCTTTTCAGTGACATGGCAAAAGAGTTCAATTCCCTGATCGAAAAGGAGATAGAAGGCTCCGGACAATATCCCGCCGGCGGGGATAAGGAGCAATTTGACGCCCGGACGCGGCTGGCGAGGGAGTTCATGCGGAAATTACGAAGAGGATTCGTGAAGCTCAAAGAGCGGGCTTATTCATCCTCGGATGAGTTCTTTACCCGATCATCGGGGGATACCTGGGGCTTTCGCAGCGCCAGGCGGGAAATAAGCCTCGCCGAAAAGGTAATGCTGGAGATATTTCCCGAATATTGCGATCTTATGGTGGATTACCAGATCCCCGGCCCGAAAAATATGGACTCTTTTACGAGAAAACACGAAGAAGGCCCCGTCGATTATAAAAAAGCGTTCCTGGACAGGATAGATATTGAAGGCCCTAAAGCCCGGCTTTTCAAGAAATACGATGAGGAGAAACTGGGCCTGGTCTCTCTGGATGAGTCTTTGCCGCAAAAACTCGATAAGCTGGAAGCTTTTCTGCCGGAGGCCTCGCTTTACAGGGACATATATATACACTCCATAGAGAAGACCCTGCCCCAGATCAGGCAGATACATCCGTTCCTGGAAGGGGAATCCCTTGACGACGATATGCTCACGCTGATCGGTAAAGGGATAGTGAATCCTTTCGAGGAGTGGGAGAGGCTGAGGAATGCGGAATTCCATATAGAGCCCGATGTTTTCGAGAACATGCACAGGCCCTTTTACAGGCGTGCCGTGCTGATGACAGCTGATCCTCAAAGGCAGATCAGGTACGGGTTGACGGCGCTGAAGATATATAAGTCTGTCTATCCAGATTCGACTTTCAGAGAAAGGTTCGAGGCGATCATGGAGTTCATGCCGAACCCTTCTAAGGTCCGGGACGACGAGATCGACGCGCTTCTTGAGGAGTACGACATACCTTTCACGGGAGATGATGTGCCCGAAAGGGAAGAGATCACTTTAGAGTATCTCAGCCGAGAGGTGCTGCACCAGTACAGCGATTACCACAGGTATACCCTCGACAAGGAAATGAACAATATGGACATGATGATACAGTCGGTAAGGGCCATGCTTTCCTCGGCGGGGCGCGGACAGAAAAAAGATTTCGTTCTCTGGCTGCTGGATCCGCGGAGCTACCCTAAACCCGAGGTCTTGAAAAAGGACGAGGAACAGGGCCGGCTCTTCGACTCGATGCCGTCCGATATAAAGTTCCTTCCCCAGAAACTGAAAGACGCGGTGCTTAAGGATATTTTCCTTGGGGAGGGAGGCCTGCTCAATCCGAGGGAAGGGGTGGCTGAAGACAAGGCCGCGATGAACGCTTTCGCGGAGGCTTTGTTCAATAAGTACTTTAAGATAGACCCGAGCGGGAAAAAAGGTTTCAAGGCGGAGACGCACGGCGTATTGAGATCGGTCTTCAATTCGGTCATAGAACACTATAATCCGGCCCGGAAGACAGAGATAGTGCTGGCGCTTCTGGCCATGGAAGGCAAGCTCGAAGAACTCGAACCGGGAGACAGGCTGGTAAGCATGCTGCAGACATTGGGCGCCGTCGGCATCAAGGTCGGGCAATTCCTCTCTGAGAACGAAGGGATGATAACCGATTCCTCCATGCGAAGGAAACTGGGATATTTAAAGGACAGCGCCGAAGGTTTCGGCAAACTGGGAGTGCTGGAGACCCTGAGGGCCGAAGGCGTTGACCTCTCCAGGCTCAGGATCGGAAGGAGGCTCAAAGCGGCTTCCATGAAGCAGGTGCACGAAGCGTGGTACCTGAACGACCGGGGCGAGTGGGAACGGGTAGCGATAAAAGTCCTGCGGCCCGCCATAGCGAGGACCATAGAAGAGGACCTGTATGTTCTCGAAAAGGTCCTGGAGGATGTCCGGCGGGATTTCCCCGAATACGATGTAGGCAATATGGCCGGGACCGTAAGGTCCTGGATAGACGAAGAGAGGGATTTTTCACTGGAGATAAGGAACGCGGAAAATATAGCGGACATCGTAAGAGAATACGAAACCGGCGGCCGTTCCGGGGGAGACCTTCTTTCTTTCGGTGTCCCGGGCCAGGTCCTTGTGGCGAAGGAAAAAGGCGCGTCAGTGATGATAGAGGAATTCGTCAACGGTGTCTCCGCTACCGAACTTTTCGCGGAACCCTGGTATCTCAGGGAATCTTACGCGGAGGAAGAGGGTGACGATGGCCGTATTACCGCCCGGGAACTTTCGAAAAGGGGTTTCGGGCCCGATGAGATAAAAGAGATACTTTCTTTTACAAGTTACTCGAAGCGTAAGGCCATAAAGGCGCTTTTGAGAAAGCAGCTCCTGTACCAGATATTCGAAAAAGGCGTTTTTCACGCGGACCTTCACGGAGGAAATGTCATCTTTGACGCCGGTACGGCGCACATAATTGACCACGGTCTTATAGGCCGGCTGAACGAGGGCCAGATGGGAGCCGCCAAGGCGCTTATAAGGAACATTCTTTTGAAGGATGTAAAGGGTACGGTAAGGGCGATCAATTCAATGATAATAGCGGGAGGCGGACTTCCGCTGGACCTTTCAAAAAAAGGCGAGGATGGATCTCCGGAGATCGAAACCGAGATAGCGGAGGTATTCAAAAAAGGCACCCTTAAACAGCGCCTTAACAACATTTCCACCAAAATACTTAAATACAGTGAGGGGGAAGCGTCCCGGGATGTGGGCACCTTTCTCAAGGCTTTTACCCAGGCCATATGGCTTTTTCCCACGGGCATCAACGGAGGGTTTTCTTCCCTGAAAGATATAGCTGAAGCCACTGAAATGCGCGGGGCGGAATTCCGCGATGTCCTGAGGAGGAATGTCCCGGAGATCGTGTTTAACAGCGCGAAGGGCTCACTGAGGTCGGGGTTAGTATTCGTCCGCAATATTTGCTTCTGGATCTACCGGAAAACGGTCCCGAGCAGGTTTATAAGGGAAATGTTGGAGAAGTTTGAGAGAATGAGAGCCGGTATGCGGTTAAGAAGATTAGCCGGAGAACAGGCGGAGAACATAATACGGTCGTTAACGCGTTTTTCCGGGTCGGAAGGCTCCGGTAAAGAAGAATACCGCAGCGACGGGCCCGGAAGACCCGTTTCTCTTGAAATAGAACCCGGAGCCGTGGTCTTGAGAAAGAAAGGTCTTCCCCCCGGGGTGGAATTGGTGGCGGAGACCTGGCCGCTGGAAGATGTCGGAGGAGGGCTGGAAATCTCCTGGAAGGACGAGGAGGACGGAAAAGTCACGGAAACATATTTCCGCTACATCGAGCTCTTGGGGCTTTCAGGAAGTTCCAGAGAGTTTGGACTTCCTCCTTTTCTTAAGGAAAACTCGGAAGAGAGACCCCTTCTCAAAGAACTTTACGCCGCGGAGTTCGGAGAACCCGCGGAACGGCCCGAGGAGGATCTCATAGCCCGGGAACTGACCGCCCGGTATATCCTTTCGTCGGATTCGTCGACCCCGGGAGAAAGGTCTTTTGCCCGTAGGCTTCTCCCCCGGAATTTACGCCTGGCGGAAATGGCGCGCGAACTGACGGATGTTTATCTGATGCACCTTGATTTCGGCAAGAGAAGTGTCGGAGGGGATGTGTCGAATTCCAGGCTGGCCCTTACGCTGTTCGAAGGCCACGAATCGATACGGCCGGAATTTCATCGCGGGTATCGGAAAGGAAAGCTGAGGTTGATCGTTCAGGAACAACCCCGTGAGCCGGGAAATATCGTTTCCAGAGAAGTAATGGACATGGGTTTGCCTCCTGATTTTGCCGTGGACAGGAATGTCAGGGCCGTCCTGAGCGGTATGAAGCTTAAAGCCCCGGGAATATACGAAACGGGAAGATGTTATTATACGGGTCCGGAGGGTAACAAGAGGCAGATAATCGTGACGGCCATGCTTGTGGGATACGGTGAGGGGGGAAGGGTCAGGGTGAAGATAGCGGACCAGTTCTCTTCCGAAGAAGTCGATTTTGTCTTGAGAGGCGATGAGTTCGAAGAATATATCCGGAAGGGCCGGATCGAAAGGTTTTCATTGAAGAAATGGGAGATCAGCGAACCCGTACGCGGGTCTCCCGGCGAGCCGGAGGATAGTGATGGGGGATTTGCCGCAGGGGCCGGGCTGCCGGCGGAAGGGGAGGACCGGGAAGAGGCGAAAGAGCCTTTAACCCCCGCGGGCCGAAGAGAGCTTGATGTCTTGAACGCCCTGTCCGCCGTGGCAGGCAAGAATATACCCATCAGAAACATCGTGATCGTAGCCGTTGACGACGAGAAGGCCCTCGAGGAAATGGAGGAAGAGCTTAACGGGTGGATAAATTCCGCAGGGTTCGGGTCGGATCAGCCGGGCAGCAGAAGCGCGCGGAGCAGGAGGGAGATACTGCTAGTTCCCGGCAGGCGGGAGTTCGAGAGCGGGAAAGCGTTCCTTGACAGGCTCGAGAAGGAAATAGACAGGGCCGTGGCGAACCTCCCGGAAGAGGCGGCGAACAGGGACAGGATAGTCACGGTCTACGCTTCCGCCCAAATATCGGAGCCCCTGAAAAGATATTCGGGCCGTTACGGGAAAACCGTGAGCGTCATAAAGGACGAGTCCGAGGACAAGCCCGAAATGGACATAATGGCGAGGTACGCCATAGCGAGGCATGTTTTCGCCAGCACCATAAGCCCTGCTCTAAGGATATCTTCCCTCCGGGCCATAAACGAACTTCTGGAAAGGATAACCGAGGACGGGGCTTCCATAAGCGATATAGAGGACCTTTTCACGGATTTTGTATTGAAGATAGCGCCCATCGACTGGGGAGAAGAGATAACCGCGTGGCAGGAAGCCCAGGAAGCCGTTGCCAGGTCACTTTGACGCCGCGGGAATTATATTATCTTCCCGTTCCTGAGAGCCCTTTTTAAAAAGGTCATGAAAGGCCGTTCACTATTCCTTTTTCCCGCGTAAAATGCTAAAATACCCCCATTATGCGCGAGCGGCTTATCAGATTTTTCCTTAAACGGCACCTTTTGGCCAACCTTATTTTCGTGGGTGTCCTTGCCGGCGGAATACTGGCCTGGAGGACGCTTCCAAAGGAAGAACTTCCCGATATAACTTTCGATACAGTGCGGATAACGACGAGTTATCCCGGGGCTTCCGCCGAGGATGTGGAATATTATGTTACCGAACCCATGGAAGAGGCTATCCGTGAGATCGACGGGGTCTACCGGGTTTACAGCGCTACCGGCGTGGGAAGCTCGATCGTTACCGCGAGATAGAGAAAACGAGAGAGCTTATAAAGGTAGCGGATGAGAAAATAAGCACCGCCGCGGCCGTTGTGGAAGATGACAGGGTAAATTATTCCTACGGGAAGATCGTGCTCAACAATTTCATAGACGAGGTCAACGAACTCGACGCGAACCGGTTCAGCCGTATACAGTACGGTATAAAGCTTAAAAAACTTATTATTGACTGGCTGAGGCTGACCGACCGGCTGGTCGGAAAAGAGAACCGGGTTATTGACTGGCGGTAAAGCCAGAAGAGGTCTTGCCGGGTTCGGCCCCGTCTCTCTGCGCTATACTTTCGTTCCTTTCTATGCTACAATTTAGTACATATCCGGTATCAATTAACATGAAAAAGGACGGTAATTTTGGCGACTATACTCGATCTTCACAGTCCTTCGGTGTTCATAGGCAAGCAGGGCAACGGTGTCATAAGTTTCGGTTCGGGTCAGCCTGACCTGCCGCCTCCCAGGGAAGCTGTGGAGGATATAGACATAAGGAAGGACCTCAGGTACGGGCTCATACAGGGCGAACCCGCGCTGAGGGAGAAGCTTTCGAAGGAGTACCCGAACTCCACTGCCGATAATTTCGTAATAACGAACGGGGCATCGGAAGCGCTCGACCTGGTCTTCAGGTCCATTTCGCCGGGAAAGGTGCTGGTGCCGCGCCCTTACTACTACTCGTATCCCCCTATCATAAAGCTGGCGGGCATGGAGCCGGTCTATACCGATCTTGTCGGCGGGCGTATAGATATCGACGATTTCAAGAAAAAAGTAAAGGGATGCAAGGCGGTCCTTATCAATTCGCCTTCGAACCCAACGGGCTGTGTCGAGGCCATAGAAACCCTTAAGGAGATCGAGAAGGTCACCGCCGACCTCGGAGTTTATGTCATTTCGGACGAGGTGTACAAGGACCTTATTTACGAACGCGAGAATTATTATATAAAAGGCGAGCATGTCATTACCGTGAACTCCTTCTCCAAGACTTACGCCATGTGCGGCGTAAGGGTCGGGTATCTCTGGAGCAGCGACCAGCGGGTAGCCGACGATGTGATAAAGATAAAGACGCATACTTCCATGAATACCAATCTCGTCGGGCAGGACATGGCCCTCAGGGCGATGTCCGTTCCCAGATCCTACATAAGGGACCAGCAGGAGATATGGCGGCGGCGGCGGGATTTCATCTACAAGGGTTTCCGGGAACTCGGGTTCGAGCTGTGGAGGCCGGAAGGCGCGTTCTACATACTTCCAAGATGCGCGAACGCGCGCGAATTCGTTTCACTTCTTTACAACGAATATAAAGTGATAGTTTACCTCGGGGAGTGGTTCGGCGCCCCGGACCACATAAGGCTGAGCTACGCGCTGGACATGAGCGAGATAGAGGAAGGGCTCTCCAGGATAAAGGACGCCATGAAGAAAGTGCGCTGCTTCTGACCGCGAACAAAACAGTACCGATAATGACAGTAGGAACCCTTTCCCTGGAGATCGTGTTTCCCGGCTGCCGCAGCCTCAAGCAAAAACGCGCGGTGGTCAAGAGCATTATTTCCAGGACCCGGAACAAGTTCAATGTATCGATAGCCGAAACCGGAGCCGCGGGCAGTTCGTCCCGCGGGAACATCACCATAGCGGCCGTGTCCAACGAAAGGCGGCATCTTAATTCCATGCTCGATAAAGCGCTGGTGTTCGTAGAGTCTTTGAGGCTGGCCGATATAACCGATGTGTCTCTGGAGATATTTTAATGGGGGGATGAAAAAGATGAGAGCCGTAAGAACAGCGATCCCTGTTGTTTTGATCTGTCTGTCCGTGGCGGTCCGCGCTTATTCTTTTACAGGTGACCTTAAGGACGGGACCTACGAAGGAGAGTATTCTTTCGTCAAGGCGGAAGTTACGGTCGAGGGCGGCGAGGTTACGGGTATAAAAGTACTAAGGCACGGCGGGGGCGGCGAGAAGTACGCGGAAATGATATATCCCCTGGCGGAGGAGATGGCGGAGAAAGGCACGACCGATGTCGACGCCGTTACCGGCGCTACCGTAAGCAGCGAGAACCTTAAACGGGCGGTAAAGGATGCCCTGAGAAAGGCCTCGGAATAGGGTCTCATGAAGGAAACAAAAAAACAGAGGATAAGGAAGGTCCTCAAATATTACGCCCGGCTCCTTATGCTGAAGGACTACAGGGTCTATTCCCGTTTCAAGACCGCCGCCGAGGACCCCGAAGTCAAGGGCAACATGGCGGTCATACATATCGACGAGGACAGGAAAGTCCTTTACCTCAAGTTGAACCGATATCTTTTCAACCGCATGAAAATGAGGGAAGTGAAAAGGTACATCCTTCACGAACTTCTCCACAGCCTTTTCGGGGAACTCAGCATATTTTTCGAGTCCGTAGTCCGTGAGGGTCCTTATTCCGACAGGAAGAAAAAGGCCCTCGTGAACAAGTTCGACGAGCTTGAGCACAGGAAGATAAATTACCTGATAAACCTGATGCTTTCCCTGGACGGCAGAAAAAGCCTACAGTAAAATGTATGCCCGGGGGAAGCCACTTGCCATAACAGTTCTTAAGAGTTAGAATTTACTCTTAAAACTTGCTCCCTGGCCATATCGACATAACAATGATAGACATAAGCCGGTACATAAATTCCGAGACGGTGGTCGTAGACCTCGAGGCGTCATCGAGGGATGAGGCCATAAGGCTGTTGCTGGAGAATATCTACTCGAGAAAAGCTCCGAAGGAACCGAGAGTCCCCAAAGAAAAGGCTTACGAAGCCGTCATCAAAAGGGAGAACCTTCAGAGTACGGGTATAGGCAACGAGCTTGCTTTTCCCCACGCCAGGATCGAGGGATGGGGTGAATTTGCTCTGGCTATGGGGTTCGTGCGTGACGGGGTGGACTTCAAGAGCATGGACGGCAGGCCGGCCAGGTTCGTTTTTCTCATGATATCCTCCACGGAAGAGCCGTATATGATCCTTCAGGCGATGTCGGCGATAATAAGGTTTCTGGGCAACATGGGGCATACCGGCGGCATAATGGAAAGCCCGCTAAGTATCGAGGAGGTCCTTGAGCGTATACAGCGCCAGGAGATAAAAGCCACCGAGCAGATACTCGCGCGCGACATAGCGCGCCCGGTAGCCGATTTCGTGACACTCGAGATGCCCATCGAGGAAGTTACACGCAAGATGCACCTTGACAGACTGAGCGTGCTGCCGATAGTCAGGGAAGACGGGACTTTTTTCGGTGAGTTGACCTGTTACGATATTTTTATGTTCGGGATGCCTGATTTTTTCAAGCAGCTCAAGACCATTTCATTCGTAAGGCACATAGACCCCTTTGAAAAATATTTCAGCATCCGGAAAGGCCTCAAGGTGAGGGATATGAACCCCCGGGAAGAGAAAGGCTTAAGCAAGGACAGCACTCTTCTTGAGATAATTTTCGAGATGAGCGTGAAAAAAAGATCAAAATTGTTCATGGTAGAGGAAAACGGCGCCCTTGCCGGGGTGATCGACAGGTTCTGCGTGATAGACAGGATCCTTTTCTTTTAAAAGTAAGAGGGCAAATGAAAGCAGTTCTTTCGTCCGTAATATTCGTTTCGGCGTACATTCTGATAGCTTCGGAAAAGCTTAATAAGACCGTTGTGGCCGTACTCGGCGCGACGCTCGTACTTTTTCTAAGGCTGGTTACTTTCGAACAGGCGATAGCTGAAGTGGACTTCAATGTCATTTTCCTTCTTGTGGGGATGATGACCAGCGTGTACATACTTTCCAGGACCGGTTTTTTCGAATGGGTGGCCGTGAGCATGGCGAAACTGGCCAAGGGTGACCCCAGGGTCATAATGCTTTTTCTTCTGGCGGCAACGGCAGCTCTTTCCGCTTGTCTCGACAATGTTACGACGATAATAATGATAGTACCGGTGACCATTCTTATCATGCAGATACTCGATATATCACCTGTACCTTTCGTTATTATGGAGGTCATAGCTTCCAATATAGGAGGAACGGCTACGCTTATAGGCGACCCTCCCAATATTCTCATAGGGTCACAGGCGGATCTTTCGTTCAACCAGTTCCTGGTGAATCTCGGTCCTATCGTACTGCTGGTATTCCTGGTCTTTATGCTGACGGCCTTTTTCTGGTTCAGGCACCATTTCAGGGTGGAAGAGAAGATCAAGGCCAGGCTGACAGGTGCCGTGCCTTCCCTGGCGATAGTCGACATGCCCAACATGAAAAAGTCCCTGATAGTCATGGGATTGATGTTTTTGGGATTTCTTACGCACGATCTCATAGGGGTTAAACCCGGGATAGTGGCTTTGGGAGGAGGAATGCTGATGCTTCTCGTGTGCAAGTGCGAGAGCGAGGAAACGCTCATGGAGGTCGAGTGGAGCGTCATTTTCTTTTTCATCGGCATGTTCATGATGATAGCAGCGCTGGATGTGAACGGCGTGATAGCGTGGATGGGGGCGAGCGTACTGCATCTGGC
>WJMG01000008.1 GCA_014728075.1 Candidatus Omnitrophota bacterium
CTTTCGGGCAGCGCGGCCAGCCCGGCGGAGAAGTCGAGGGCGATAATGGACGCCTGGGTAGCCGGTGTTGGATCGGTGGACGCGGAGAAACTCGTTGTAGTGCCCGACCTTAAATACAAAATGAGGCGCCAGGAGAGGGTTTTCGCCAAGGATGAAGAAGAGATACTGATGGCCGTGAAGAACGCGCTTATATACGATCCCAGGGTGCTTTCCCCGCATGTGGAAGTGTCGGTCAGCGCCGGCGTCGTTACGCTGGAGGGCACAGTGGAGAGCTTGAGAGCAAAAAGGGCAGCCGGGGCCGACGCCATGAATACGGTCGGTGTGCTGGATGTGGTCAACCTGGTAAAAGTGAGGCCGGTAGACGCTCCCGCTGACGAGATAATAGCGGGTAATGTGAGAAGCGCCATAGAATGGGACCCTTATCTGGAAAAATACGAGATAAATGTAATAGTCCGGAACAAT
This sequence comes from Candidatus Omnitrophota bacterium, assembly GCA_014728075.1. Classification (GTDB taxonomy): domain Bacteria; phylum Omnitrophota; class Gorgyraeia; order Tantalellales; family Tantalellaceae; genus WJMG01. The sequence goes on from WJMG01000008.1 coordinate 463, forward strand.
AAAGCTTATCTTTACGGGGCGGTAGATAACAATTTCGAGAAGCGGAGGGCAGAAGAGGTGGCTTCGGAAGTCTTCGGAGTGGTGGATGTGAGCAACAACCTCGCTACTACCTATGTCTGGCCGGAAAAAAGCGACGCGCAGATAAAGGAGGATATACAGGACCAGTTCTTCTGGAGCATGTTCGTGGATTCCGGCGATATAGATGTTGAGGTCGAGGACGGTGTGGTTACTTTGACCGGAGAAGCCGGCGACTGGGCCGAAGAGGACGCCGCGGTGCGTAACGCGCTCGAGGCAGGCGCGCACAAGGTAGTCAGCATGATAGAGGTAGAAGGGGAAGATGTCATGTATCCCACGACCTATTACTATTACGATTATTACTGGGCCCTGGATTAACTGTTCTTATCATGATAACCCGGACGGAAAGCCCGTTGAGGGCAGGCGAGGGAAGAGAAAGGTATGGCTGAAAACGGTCAGGTCCACATAGGCACATCCGGCTGGCATTACGACCACTGGAAAAAAAACTTTTATCCCGAAGGAGTGAATAACGGCGCGATGCTGGACTATTACGCGGAGAAGCTGGATTCGGTGGAGATCAATAACGCCTTTTACCGGCTTCCGGAAAAGAAGACCTTCCGCGCGTGGGCGGGTAAGGTGCCCCGGGATTTCATTTTTTCGGTTAAGGCGAGCAGGTACATCACGCATATGAAAAAACTGAGAACGGTCAAAAGGCCGGTAAACAAAGTCCTGAATACGGTAAAAGCGCTGGGAGGCAAACTCGGGCCCATACTTTTCCAGTTGCCCCCGAGGTGGAAAAAGAACACTTCCCGGCTGGAGCATTTTCTTTCGCTGCTTCCGGAGGAGAACCGGTACGCTTTCGAGTTCCGTGACCCGAGCTGGTTCAGTGATGATGTTTACGATGCTCTGCGGGAGAAGAACGCGGCCTTCTGTATATATCATCTGGCCGGAAGGATGTCGCCCAAGATACTGACGGGGGATTTCGCTTATATAAGGCTGCACGGTCCGAAGGGCGCCTACAAAGGGAGGTACACCGGAGGGGACCTTGCCGGCTGGGCCGGCGCGATCAGCGCCTGGAGAAGGAATGGAAACGATGTATATTGCTATTTTGATAACGACCAGAAAGGCTACGCGGCGGAGAACGCCGTGGAACTGCACGGGATGACGGGGTAGGTTATAGAGGGAGGCGGAGATGCCGGCGCACAACAATGACATAGCGGAAGTGATGGAGAAGATGGCGAACCTTATCGAGATAAAGGGGGGCAACCAATACAGGATAAGGGCTTACAGGAACGCCGCGCAGACCGTTAAGAACCTGTCGAAAAGCGTATCCGACATGATCAACAAGGAAGAAGACCTGTCAACGCTTCCCAACATAGGCAAGGACCTCGCGGGCAAGATAAAGAAATATGTGAAAAAAGGCGCTTTCCCGGGGATCAAGCAGGTGGAAAGGTCGGTCCCGCCGGAGTTGAACGACATAATACGGATATCGGGCCTCGGGGGGAAAAGGGTCAAGAAAATATACGACGCGCTTGAAGTAAAGACCCTGGAAGACCTCAAGAAAGCGGGCGAAGAAGGTAAGATCAGGGAACTGAAAGGTTTCGGGGAAAAGACCGAGCAAAAGATACTGGAAGGGATCTCCACGGTAGAAGAGTCCGGGAAGAGGCTCAAGCTGTCCGTAGCCGAAAAGATAATCTCCGACCTGGTCGAACATCTGAAAAAAGATAAGAAGGTAAAGAACATAACCGTCGCGGGCTCTAACAGGCGGAAAAAGGAAACGGTGGGGGACGCGGATATACTGGCTACCTGCAAAAAGGGCTCCGGGGTCATGGACAGGTTCGTTGATTACGAGGATGTGGAGAAGGTCATCGCCAGAGGCAAGACGAAATCCTCGATAAAGCTCAGATCGGGTTTTCAGGTGGACCTCCGTGTGCTGCCCGAGGTAAGTTACGGGGCAGCGCTCGTTTATTTCACCGGTTCAAAGGCCCACAACATAGCCATCAGGAAGATAGCCGGGAAGAAGAAATTCAAGATCAACGAATACGGGGTTTTCCGCGGGGACAAAAGAATAGCCGGCAAAACGGAAAAAGGGGTCTACGGAAAAATAGGCCTTCCCTATATAGCACCCGAGCTCCGGGAAGACAGGGGAGAGGTAGAAGCGGGGAAAAAGGGCAAGCTTCCGGAGCTCGTTTCGACGGACGACATAAGAGGCGACCTTCATGTGCACACAAAACTGACCGACGGCAAATATACACTGGAAGAGATGGCGCGCGCCGCGAAGGAAAGAGGTTACGAGTATGTGGGCGTAACCGAGCATTCCAAGCACCTGACCGTGGCGGGAGGACTCAAGGCGAAGGAAGTGGAGAGGGAGATCAGGCGCGTAGACAAGCTTAATAAAAAGCTCAGGAAAATAACCGTGCTGAAGGGCATAGAAGTGGACATTCTGGAGGACGGATCACTTGACCTGCCGGACAGTATATTGAAAGAGCTCGACTATACCGTCTGCGCGGTACATTACAAGTTCGGGCTTTCAGCGAAAAAGCAGACGGAAAGGGTCCTCAAGGCGATGGACAATAAATATTTCAACATACTCGCGCATCCCACGGGCAGAATGCTGAAAGAAAGAGAAGCTTACGAAATAGACCTGGAAAAGATAATGAGGGAAGCGAAAAAAAGGGGGTGTCTGCTCGAGCTCAATTCACACCCCGAGAGGCTGGACCTCAACGATGTCCACTGCAAAATGGCGAAGGACATAGGCGTGAAGATCGCCGTGAACACCGACGCGCACAGTATCGGCGAGCTGGAGTACATCCGCTACGGAATAGGCCAGGCGCGGAGGGGCTGGCTGGAGAAAAAAGATATCGTCAATACGGGGACGATGAAGCAGCTTAAAAAAGCGCTGAAAAGAAAGTGACGGAGAGCTTTATGGATTTCAAGAAGGATCCGAAGACAAAATTCAGGAATATTGACAAGATCAGCCGGAAAGAAGCCCGGGAGCAGGTGGAAGCGCTCAGGGAAGGCATCAATTACCACGATTATCTCTATTATGTCAAGAACAGCCCGAGGATATCCGACGCGAAATACGACCGCCTTTTCAAAAGGCTGCAGGAACTGGAAAAGAAATATCCCGGCCTCGCCGACGAGAACTCACCTACGAAAAGAGTGGGCGCCGAGCCAGAGGACAAACTGAAAAAAACAAAGCACAAAGCCGCCATGATGAGCCTGAACGCCGCGCTTAAAGAGGACGGGATGAAAGAATTCCACCGGTCGGTCAGGCAAAAACTGGACGGAAAGCCCGCCTACTCGGCGGAACCGAAGTTCGACGGGATGTCAGTGGAAGTGATATATAAAAAAGGCGGGTTCGCTACCGGTTCCACCCGGGGAGACGGAAAGAAAGGGGAAGATATCACAAAGAACCTCAAGACCATAGGGAGCGTCCTTCCGCGCCTGCGCGGGAAAGGCAAACCACCTTCCCTGCTTTCGGTCCGTGGAGAGGTCCTCATGCGGAAAAAGGGGTTCCAGGAGCTTAACAGGAAGAGAATAGAAAAAGGACAGGACCCGTTCGCGAACCCCCGTAACGCCGCGGCGGGCCTTTTAAGGCAGCTGGACCCGCAAAAGGTGGCGGGTAAACCGCTCGATGTGTATTTTTACGGGATACTCGAGTGCAGGGGAGAGAAGATAGGGTCGCAATCCGAGGCGCTGAAGAAATTCAACGAATGGGGACTTAAGACCAACCCCGAGAACCGCAAATGTTCGTCTTTCAGGGACCTGAAGAACTATCATAGGAGGATGGCGGAAAAAAGAGAGAAGATGGATTACGAGATCGACGGAATAGTGGCGAAAGTGGAAAAGTTCTCTGACCGTAAAAAGCTGGGCGTCAGGGAAAGAAGCCCGAGATGGGCTCAGGCGTGGAAGTTCAAGCCGAAACAGGAGGTGACCACGCTCAAGGAGATAGCCGTGCAGGTGGGCACAACGGGAATGCTGACGCCTGTAGCGCTTTTAGACCCGGTGGATGTGGGGGGAGTAACGATAAGCCGGGCGACGCTGCACAACGAGGACGAGGTGAGGGAAAAAGATGTACGGCCCGGAGATAAGGTAAAAGTGGAAAGGGCGGGGGATGTTATCCCCGAAGTAGTTAAAAAAGTAAGCAAAAAAGGGGGGAAACGGGGGAAAAAGTTCAAAATGCCGCGGAAATGCCCTTCCTGCGGGTCAAAGGTCTTCAGGGAAGGAGCTTATTATTTCTGCCCCGCGGGCCTTTCCTGCGGGGCGCAGATGTCCGGGCGTATTATACATTACGCTTCCGGAGAGGCGATGGACATAGAACACCTCGGGGACAGGACCGTTAAAGAGATGGTGGAAAAAGATATGGTAAAGGATGTGGCCGATATTTACGGTCTCAAAGTGAGAGACCTGAAAAAACTCGAAGGCTTCGCGGATAAGTCCGCGAAAAAGCTGAGGAGATCCATACAGTCATCGAAAAAGGCCCGGCTTGACACTTTTCTGTACGCGCTCAGCATACACCATGTCGGACACCACATCGCCAGGGTGATAGCCGAGCAATACAGGACCCTGGAGAAAATAAAAAAAGCCGAAGAAAGCGACCTGAGGAAAATACCGGAAGTAGGAAGAGAGATAGCTAAAAGCGTCAGCCGGTTCTTCGCGGAAAAAGACAATATCAGGATACTGGACAAGCTTGGGAAAGCCGGGGTAAAAGTAAAAAAGATGCCCGGGAAAAGAAAGAAAAAAGAGTTCCGGGGCAAGACCTTCGTTTTCACCGGGGAGCTTGAGGACCTTACCCGGGATGAAGCAAAGGAGAAGGTCGAGCGCTCCGGCGGCAGGGCTGCTTCCAGTGTGAGCGATAACACGGATTATCTGGTCGTGGGCGAAGACCCCGGGTCCAAGCTGCAGCGGGCAAAGAAACACAAGGTCAAGATAATTAAGGAGAAGAAGTTCAGGAAAATGCTGAAAACTTAAGGAGGTGCGGAATGCTTATCAAAGAGATAATGACAAAGAGCGTGGAGACCGTGAGGCCCGACGCCATACTGGCCGAGGCCGCGGGAAAGATGAAACAGCTGAATGTCGGGGCGCTGCCCGTCTACGACGGCGAGCTTCTGATGGGGATGTTGACCGACAGAGACATAGTGGTCCGTTCTACCGCCAACGGTGACGATCCCAAGGACGCGAAAGTAAAGGATGTAATGAGCACAGAAGTCCAGTCGTGTTACGACGACGAGGAGCTGGACGCCGTAGCGGAGCAGATGAAGGCCAAAAAGGTACGAAGGATACCCGTGATCACCAGGGAGAACTCTCTTGCAGGGATGGTCTCTCTGGGGGATATCGCCGACAGAGGGAACAGTTCCCTGGCGGAGGAAACCCTGGAAAAGGTGTCGGAGCCTTCAGAACCCGAAAGATAGAAACTCGGAAACGAAAGGGAGGCAAATGTTCTGGCAGCCTTTCACGGCGAGCCTGATAGCCTGCGCCGTTACCACTGCAGGGATACTGGCTATCAGCCGGTTCCCCGAATGGAGCAGGCGCCGGTCGGTGTACCTGATGAGCTTCGCCGCGGGAATACTTATATCGGTATCTTTCCTGCACCTGGTGCCGAAAGCTTTCAGGATGAACGCTCTCTCTCCGGGCGCCCTGCTTGCGGGTTTTTTCGGGCTTTATCTCGTTAACCGGATCATCAGGATGAATTTCTGCGACGAATGCGGTGAAGGGCCTTCCATGCAGGGCGTGACCCCGATAATAGGAATAGCCCTGCATTCGTTCGTGGACGGGCTCATATACGCCGTAACTTTCAGGGTCGATCTTCTTACGGGCGTACTGGCCGCGGCGGGGATGGTTCTGCACGAGTTCCCCGAAGGCGTGATAAGCTTCGGCATACTGAACCGCGCGGGGTTTTCCGTGAGGAAGAGCGCTTTTTACGCTTTCCTGGCGGCGGGGCTTTCGACCCCTCTGGGAGTGGCGGCCGGATATCCCTTTATCAGCCTGATAGATCCTTCGGATATGGGGCTCGCGCTCGGAGTTTCCGCCGGAGCGCTTATATACGCCGGGGCAGTGCATCTGCTGCCGGCCATAGAGAAAGAAAATAAAAGGTATGCTTTTTTAATGCTGGCGGCGGGCATACTGACGGCGATGGTGATAAAAGCGATTAAAGCCGGATAAAGAACGGGAGCGGATGAACATGGCAGAAAAGAAAAATAACGGAACGATAAAATGGCTTAAGAACATAAACTCGGGCGATGTCAAAACAGTCGGGGGGAAGAACGCTTCCCTGGGGGAAATGATAAGCTCGATGAAAAAAGAGAAGATACGAGTTCCCGGAGGTTTCGCCACCACCGCGGAGGCGTATTTCAGGTTCGTCGCGGAGAACGGGATAGAGGGAAAAATAAGGTCCGCGATAAAAGAAATGACCTCGGGCAAAAGAAGCCTGGAGAGCGCGGGAAAATCCATAAGGAGGCTTTTCCTTAACGGGGATTTCCCGGAAGAGATGGAGGAAGATATCCGCAAGGCTTACCGACGGCTGGGTGGACGGGGTAAAAAAGGAGAAGAGTCCGTTGCCGTCAGGAGCAGCGCCACCGCGGAAGACCTGCCCGAGGCCAGTTTCGCCGGCCAGCAGGAGACCTTCCTTAACATATCCGGGGCGGACGATGTTGTGGACGCCTGCCGGAGGTGTTACGCTTCCCTTTTCACGGACAGGGCCATAAGCTACAGGGAAGAAAAGGGCTTCGATCACCTTAAGGTGGCGCTTTCGATCGGGGTGCAGAAAATGGTACGGTCGGACAAAGGCGGTTCGGGGGTGATGTTCTCGATCGACACGGAAACCGGCTTCGGCGATACGGTGATAATAAACGCCGCCTGGGGGCTGGGGGAGAATGTCGTCCAGGGAGCGGTAAACCCGGATGAATACAGGGTCTTTAAGCCTCTGTTGAAAGAACGGAATATCGTGCCGATCGTGGAAAAGACAAAAGGAGAAAAAGAGAAAAAGATGGTCTACGCCCGCGGGGGCAGCAGGACGACGAAGAATATTGATACCTCGAAAAAAGAAAGAAGGTCCTTTGTCCTGTCCGATGATGAGATAATGCTGCTTTCCGGCTGGGCCTGCCGCATAGAGGAGCATTACGGCAAGCCGATGGACATGGAATGGGCCAAAGACGGGCGTTCCGGGAAAATATACATCGTCCAGGCGCGTCCGGAAACGGTCCAGTCGGCCAGAGAGGCCGCGAGCCTGAAGGCCTATTCCCTGAAAGAGAAGGGAGAGAAGTTGCTGGAAGGGATATCTATAGGAGAGGCCATAGCCAACGGGAAAGCTCAGGTTATAGAGGACGCCGGCGATATCGGTAGTTTCAAAGAAGGATCCATACTGGTCACCGGCATGACGGATCCCGACTGGGTCCCCATCATGAAACAGGCCGCGGGAATAGTCACGGACCAGGGGGGCAGGACCTCCCACGCCGCCATAGTCAGCAGGGAACTGGGCATACCGGCTGTTGTGGGCACGGGTGAAGCGACGGAAACGCTGAAAAGCGGAAAGAAGATCACCATATCGTGCGCCGAGGGAGAAAAGGGAAAAGTTTACAAGGGCCTGCTCGAATACGAAGAAAAGGATATAGATGTGAGCGATGTCCCGGAAACCCGGACGGGGATCATGATGAACATAGCGAGCCCCTCGGCGGCGTTCCGCTGGTGGAGGCTGCCCTGCAGGGGCATAGGCCTGGCCAGGATGGAGTTCATCATAAACAACATCATCAAGATACATCCCCTGGCGCTCGTGGAGCCGGAAAAGGTCGACGACGCGGCTGAAAAAAAAGAGATCGAAAGGCTTACCAAAGGGTATAAGGACAAGAAGGAATATTTCGTGGAACATCTCGCCAGGGGCCTGGGCAAGATAGCGGCCTCGCGGTATCCCGGCGATGTGATAGTGAGAATGAGCGATTTCAAGACCAACGAATACGCCAGCCTGATAGGCGGCAGCTCCTTCGAGCTCGCGGAAGACAATCCGATGCTGGGTTTCCGCGGAGCCAGCAGATATTACAGCAAGAGGTACATGAAAGGCTTCGCTCTGGAATGCCGGGCCGTTAAAAGGGCGAGAGAGAAACTCGGGTTCCGTAATATCGTGGTGATGATACCTTTTTGCCGGACGGTCAAGGAAGCCGACAAGGTGCTGGAGGCCCTCAAAAAGAACGGCCTGGAAAAAGGAAAGAAAGGCCTGAGAGTCTATGTCATGTGCGAGATACCGTCCAATGTCGTTCTCGCCGGCAAATTCGCCGAACGGTTCGACGGATTTTCCATCGGTAGCAACGATCTCACCCAGCTCGTCCTGGGAACGGACAGGGACAACGAAAACCTCTCGGATATTTTCGACGAGACCGACGAGGCGGTAAAAAAGATGATAGCCGACCTTCTAAAGGCCGCCCGGAAGAAAAAGACGAAAGTAGGGATATGCGGGCAGGCGCCGAGTGATTATCCGCGTTTCGCGCAGTTCCTGGTGGAAGAAGGTATCGATACGCTTTCACTCAATCCGGACAGCGTTATCGAGGTGACGAAAGCGGTAGCGGGAATAGAGAAAAAACTTAAAAGGAAAAGAAAAAAGAAAAAACGGTAAAAGGAGGGAACATGGCTATAGTGAAAGTCATAGAGATACTGTCCCAGTCGGAAAAGAGCTGGGAAGACGCCGCCGCGGAAGCGGTAAGGGAAGCCGGAAAGACAGTGGAGAACATACAGTCGGTGTATGTCAAGAATTTCCAGGCGGTGGTGGAGAACAACGAAATAACGGAATACAGGGTAGATGCGAAAATATCCTTTGTCGTGGAAAAATGATCCCGCGCCGGTGTCCGATTATTACGGCGAGCCCGTGATCGAAAAAAGGATGGCCGAATACCTGGGAGGGGATACTCTTGACGAAGCCACCGCCGTCTACCTGACGCGTTGTGATCCCAAAAACCGGCTTAAGAATATCAGAAAGCCCGCCGAACTCGCTTCTTTCCTGAGGGACGGTATCGATATCGGCAGGTCGCTCTGGGACAAAGAGGACCTTATAGTCCATCTCGACATCGAGTATGTGAATTTCGATTTTCCGGGTGAGCCCTACCTTGACCCGAAAAGGTCGTACGGGATACAGGAACCCCTTATAAAGACCCTGCGTAACGACCTGGAAGGTTTCGGTATAGAACCTTTGCATCTGGTCACCGGAAGAGGCCACCACTTTACCTGGAAGATCGGCGGAAAGACGGCCGTCTTCCGGGAACTGGAGAAGATCGGCCGTCTTCCGGAAGAACTCCGGAAAATGTACGAAAAAGGGCACGGCCCCGAAGGCGAACATGTAACGCCCGGTCTGGCGAAAGCTTATGCCGGCCTCGCCCTGGTAATGGAATATCTGGCCGGAAGGGCGATCCTGTCCGCCCGGAGGGAGACCCCCGTTCCCGTAAAGACCATCTGCGCGCCGGAAAGGGTCTGTGAGCGGGGATGGGAAGCGGTAATACTGGATCTTTCCGAATACGGCGACCCGCTCCACACGCGCATGATAAGGCTTCCGTTCAGTTTGTACCTTAAGCCGTGGGAAGAGGATACGCTGGCCAAGGACGATATAGGCGGGAAAAAAGGACTGTCCTGTGTTATCCCGGGTGGCGGGATGAAGCCGGAGGACTTCGCGAAAGCGTCGGGGGACCCTTCCAGGATAATAGACCTGGCTTTACGCTCGGAGATGTTCATACCCGAGGCCGCCGGGGGGACGGGGGCCGTAATAAAAGAGTATAAGACTTCTGGCACTAAGCATTACCACGACTGGTTCTTTTCGAGAGAGCAGTATCTCCCGGAGGAATGGCCCCGGACCTACGACCTGTTCTCTCACAAGGGCATGCCCGCGTGCGCGAGAAATATTCTGGAGGAGCCTAACGATCTTTTGCTGAAACCGCCGTGCCAGGAAATGCTCATAAAGGTCCTTATGTCCCTGGGATGGCATCCCAGGCACATCGCGGGGCTCTTCAGGTCCAAATACGAAAGGAACCACGGCTGGGGGGATATGTGGTACAGATACAACGCCGTCAGCCGGGCGGAATTCTATTGCAGGACCGTGGCGGAGGGCATTTTCAACGGAACGGACGATCTTTCGGGGTTTGACTGCAGTGTGCCCCTGAGGTTCTGCCGGTGCCGGAAGGAAGAGTGCTCGGGACTCGCGAACTACAGGGATTCGCTTATAAAAAGGAGGGAGCATGGAAAGCTTGGTAGTAGCCCTTTCAACAGGCTGTTTTTATAAGGAAAGTTTCTTTGATGTGCTGGAAGAAGTAAAACACGCCGGCTTTTCCTCTGTGGAGGTCTGTTCTTTCCCCAGGCATCTGGATTTCCACGACATGGACGAGATAGGAAGGGCCAGAAGGATAATGGACTCTCTCGGGCTCGACGCGCTTTCTTTTCACGCGCCTTTTGCCGGGGAGATCGACATAACCTCGCCCGACCCGCAAAAAAGGAAAAATTCCTCCGAAGAGATCTTCAGGGCGGCGGAGGCAGCCGCGACGCTTCGCGCGCGGAATTTAGTGATACATCCCGGGCCCGAAAAAACAGAAGCGCCGCCTGCCGGGGAATTCCTCGAAAGGATGAGGAATTCCGCTTCCTTCATACAGGAACTCTCTGATAAATGCGCGGAGGCGGGGATGGACCTGCTTCTCGAGAACATGCTGCCCAATCTTCTTTTCGGGCATGTAAGGGACCTTATGTGGATACTGGCCTCGGTGAAGGCGAAGAATATCGGTATATGTCTGGATACGGGCCACGCCAATCTCGGCGGAAGCCTCGAACATGTTACGGGCAAGATCAAAGGGCATCTCCGGATGCTGCATGTCAACGATAACAGAGGGGAAAGGGACGAGCACCTGCCGCCGGGCGAGGGTACGGTCAACTGGGAGAAACTGGCCCAGGAGCTGAAGGAAAACCGTTTTTCGGGGGGTATGGTCCTGGAGCTGTCGGGCGAGACTGGAGAAAGCAGACGGCAGACGCTGGAGAAAGCGGAGGAGGCGAGAAAATTCCTCAGGAACCTGTTCCGGGAATAAAGAACATGAAGAAGAATGTAAAGAACATAAGAAGGCCGTGGTCCCGAAACTCCGGGGAGATCGCGCGTGAACTCGGAGTGGATCCGGAAAGAGGCCTGAGCGCTCAAGAAGCCGCGAAGAGGCTGAAAGAGCACGGCTCCAACGCTCTCAGAAAAAAGAAAAAGAAGAGCGCGTGGGCGGTACTGGCCAACCAGTTCAAGAGCGTTATAATACTGCTTCTTCTTGCCGCCGCCGGTTTGTCTTTCCTGTTCGGGGAGAACCTGCAGGGTATCGCGATAATGGTCGCGCTCGCGATAAACGCGGCGGCCGGGTTCTTCACGGAACTGAAGGCCGTCCGTTCCGTGGAAGCCCTGGAAAAACTGGGCAAGGTCTCCACCAAGGTATTGAGGGAAGGAGAAATAAAGGCCGTTTCCGCCGATAAGCTGGTGCCCGGAGATATAGCTGTCTTTGAGGGAGGGGATATAGTTTCCGCGGATATACGCCTTTTTGAGAGTTCCAGGCTGAGAGCGGACGAGTCGACCCTCACGGGAGAGTCGATGCCGGCCGCGAAAGACAGTTCGCCGGATGGCGAGGAAGCCGATATTACCGAACGCTCGAGCATGCTTTTCAAGGGCACCTTTGTCAACGGTGGTTCCGGTAAGGGGATAGTGGTCGCTACGGGGATGGATACGGAACTCGGCGAGATAAGCTCTCTGGTCGAAGAGGCGGGCGAAGAGGTCACCCCGCTTGAGAAACGGCTCAACAGTCTCGGGAACAAACTAATATGGCTGACGGCGGGTATCGCCGCCGCGCTTGCCGCGCTGGGCATCTACGCGGGAAAACCCGTTTTTATAATGGTCGAGACCTCAATTGCCCTGGCCGTCGCCGCCGTACCCGAAAGCCTGCCCGTGGTGGCGACCATTGCCCTCGCGAGAGGGATGTGGAGAATGGCCAGGAGGAACGCCATCGTAAGAAAGCTTTCGTCGGTAGAGACCCTGGGTTCGACGAGCGTTATATTCGCCGACAAAACAGGTACTCTTACCGAGAACAGGATGAGCGTGAAGTCGGCCATGTTCCCCGGAGGAGAGGCGGAGGCCGGAGAAGAAGGAGGGTTCGGGGATAAGGAAAAAGAGGGTATTCCGGAAGGGCTCAGGAGGATCCTGGAGACGGGCGTACTTTGCAGTAACGCGAGTCTTTCGGAAGAAGGCGCTACGGGAGAACCCCTGGAGGTGGCTTTGCTTGAAGCGGGGCAGCAAGCCGGAATGATCAGAAATGAGATGTTGGAAGAGTTCCCGGAAGAAAAAGAGGTCGCCTTCGACCCGGAGGTGAAGATGATGGCGACTTACCACGCGAAGGACGGTAAGTACAGGATTGCCGTAAAAGGCGCTCCCGAAGCGGTGCTTGAAGTGTGCTCTTTCATCCGGTCCGGCGGGGAAGATCCGGTTAAAATGAGCGACGAGGCCGTAAAAGAATGGGCCTCAAAAGCGGATAACATGGCCGAAAAAGGCCTCCGCGTCCTGGCTTTCGCTGAGAAGGAAAAGCAGGAAATAAAAGACAAGCCCTATAAACGCCTGGTTTTCCTTGGCCTGGCGGGTTTTTTCGACCCGCCCAGAGAGGAGATCAAACCCTCTATAGAAAAATGCCGCGAGGCGGGCATGCGCATAGTAATGGTCACCGGCGACCAGGCGATCACTGCCAGGGTGGTCGCCGAGACCCTGGAGCTCGTGAAGGAAAAAAAGCCCGGCGTCGTTCTGGGCAAGGAGATAGGAGAAAAGGACCGGCTGGGTAAAGAAGAGAAGGAAAAGCTGCTCAAGGCGGATATCTTCGCCAGAGTGAGCCCGGCGGATAAACTGGACATCATCTCGCTGCACCAGGAAGCGGGATCGATAGTCGCGATGACGGGCGACGGCGTGAACGACGCGCCTGCGCTCAAGAAGGCGGATATCGGCATAGCGATGGGCAAAAGGGGGACCCAGGTGGCCACCGAAGCCTCGGACATGGTGCTCAAGGACGATTCTTTCCCCACGATAATATCGGCCGTCGAACAGGGGAGAATAATCTTTTCCAATATCAGGAAATTCATAATGTACCTCATCCCGTGCCATGTAAGCGAAGTTACGGCCATCGCCCTGGCGCCTCTTTTGAAGATGCCGCTACCGGTGCTTCCGCTCCAGATACTGTTCCTGAACATATTGACCGATATTTTTCCCGCCCTCGCCCTCGGCGTGAGCGCGGGAAGCCCCGGGGCCATGGAGGCGCCTCCCCGGGATCCGGAAGAGCCGGTAATAACAAGGGGTAACTGGGTCTGGATCGCCGTTCACGGGGCCGTCATGGGGTTGGCGGTGCTCTTTTCCATGTACTGGGCCCTGGAACGGTTGGGTACGGGGCCGGAAGAGGCGGTGACAATATCGTTCCTGACGCTCGGCCTGACTTCCCTGTGGCATGTTTTCAATGTTAGGGAAAAAGGTTCCGGGATGTTCCGGAACGACATCGTAAGCAATCCTTTTATCTGGGGCGCTCTGGCGCTGGGGATAATACTCCTCGTGACAGCCGTACTGGTGCCCGGTTTCAACGAAATAATGGGGCTTTACGGCCCGCGGCCGGAGGGATGGGTCCTCGCGGTGACCGCCAGCGCCCTTCCGCTGGCGGCGGGACAGGCGTCCAAAGCTTTTCAAAATAAAGGGAGGTAGAAAATGGATCTATTGACCAGAAGAGACCTGACGGAACTGACGGAGATTAAAGATCACCCCTGTGTTTCCATGTACATGCCCGCGGGCTCGGCGGGAGAGGAAAGCGAAAAGAACCGCATAAGGTTCAAAAACCTTCTGAAAGCGGCCAGGGAACAGGTGCCCCGGAGCAAATACGGGGATATGTACACAGAAGCCGAGGCCCTGCAGGAGAACACATTGTTCTGGAACCACCAGGATAAAGGACTGGCCTTTTTCATGGCGCCCGGGTTCACGCGTTATTACCGGCTGCCTATGGAATTTCGCCGGGAAGTGATCGTATCGGATTTGTTCCATATAAAACCGCTTCTGACTTATTTTATGGAAACGGGTGTTTTTTACATTCTCGCGTTCAGCCTTAACGGGGTCCGCCTTTTCCGGGGAATGAAATTCTCGATAAGCGAGATAGATGTGCCCGGAATGCCGGAAGACATGGCCGGCGCGTTAAGGTTCGATGTCCCGCAAAGATCGCTGGAATTTCATACCCGCACTTCTTCCGCCAGGGGCAACGGGGGCAGGCCCGCCGTTTTCCACGGCCAGGGAGCGGCCGCCGACAAGAGGGAGCATAAAAAAAATGTTCTCAGGTATTTCCAGAAGATCGACAAGGCCCTTGCCGGGTTCCTCCGGGACAGCAGGGATCCGCTGGTGCTCGCGGGCGACGAGAGTTTTTTCCCCATATACAGGGAAGCCAATTCGTATAATTTTCTGGAAGACGAAGGCATACCCGGAAACCCCGAACATGTTACGCCCGAAAGCCTGCACGAGAAGGCCCGGCAAATAACGGAACCGATCTTCCGTGAGAAGATGGAAAAAGACAGGGAGCGTTTCGTGGTGATGGCGGAAAAGGAAATGGAGACCGCCTCGGCCGACCACAAGGAAGTCCTGAAAAAGGCGGTAGCGGGTAAAGTAGATACCCTGTTCGTGGCCTCGGGAAAGCACGAATGGGGAAGGTACGATCCGGAACACGGCGCTTTCAGGGTGGACAGCCTGAGAAAAAAAGATTCGGAGGACCTGCTGGAGCTGGCCGCCGTGCACGCTTTAAAGCACGGCGGCGCGGTCCACGCGCTTGAGGCTGAGGCCATGCCGGGAGGGCACAAGATCGCCGCGATATTCAGGAAGTGACCAAAGGAGGATGATATGCCCGAACTTCCAGATGTAGAACATTACGGTAATTACATAAAACGGACCGCCGCTCGGAAAAAGATAACAGGAGCCGAGACGCGTAACGCCAAAGTGCTGGAAGGCGTATCCGGGAAAGTTTTGGCGAAAAAACTTAAGGGAAAGAAGTTCTCCCGCATTACGCGCAGGGGGAAATACCTGCTCCTGAAATTCGCGGAAGAAGAATGGCTGTACATGCATTTCGGGATGACAGGTGATGTGGCGTATTTCAAAAAGGACAAAGAGGCGCCGAAGTACGCCAGGGTGCTTTTTCTTTTCGCCAACGGCTACGCCCTGGCTTTTATCAGCCAGCGTATGCTGGGCAGGATCGGCACGGCACCTTCCCCCGGGGAATTCATAAAAAAGAGATCCCTGGGGCCCGACGCGCTGGATGTTTCTCCCGGGAAGTTCAAAAAAACGCTGGAAGGCAGGAAGGGGGCCCTTAAATCGGCCCTGATGGACCAGGAAAAGATCGCGGGTATAGGGAATATATACGCCGACGAGATCCTGTACGCTTCCCGGCTTCACCCCAAAACCTCTCTTTCGGAATTAAAAGACGGCGATATCAAAAAAATTTTCCGCAGCATGAAGAGGATACTCGAAAAGGCCGCGGAAAAGAAGGCTGACCCGGAGAAGTTCCCGCGAAGCTGGTTGATACCCCAAAGAAAGAAGGGAGGCAAATGCCCCCGCTGCGGAAACCCGCTTAGGACCGTAAAGGTGAACGGCAGGACGAGTTATTTCTGCCCGAAGAGCCAGAAAAGAAAAAAATGAGGTACGAAACCGTTCCGGAAAAAAGAAAAATGCCCGGAAGGCCCGGGCGGGGACCCCACGGCCTCTTTTGGAGGTTCGTACTATGGGCGATCGTGCTCTGGATCGCTTTTGCCTTCTATTCCGGGAGAAAAGAAGAGAAAGGCTCCGTCTCCCCGCAGAGGGAGACGGAAAGCCGGGAACCCTCCGAGGAACGGAATGGGCCCGTGTCCGGCGATTAAGGAAGAAGGATATGCCGCAGGCGGGCCATAGTATCCGGCGGGACAATCCGGGTTTTTGAACGAGTTACATGAAAAAGGAGAGTAAAATGAACAACACAAAGACGAAAGCCGGTAAGTTTTTAAAAAGCCTTACCGCCGCGGCGCTTTTCTCGTTCCTCACCTCCGGGGCGCACGCCGGACCCGTGACGGACGGGCTGGAGCATTATTCCTCGGATCTCGAGAACCAGACCATTAAGATCGCCGAGACCCTCGGCAGAACGGTGGTTTCCATAAGCACCGTGGTCACCCGCCGTATCCGCCAGGATATTTTTACCAAAGACGAGATGATGCGCAGGTTCTTCGAGGAGTTTTTCGGAGAGATCCCCGAAGGTGAGGTTAAAAAAAGAGGGCTCGGAAGCGGGGTCATAATAGACGAGGACGGCTACATCCTCACCAACGAGCATGTGGTCGCCGGGGCCGATAAGATAAGTATAAAACTTTACGACGGCAGGGAATACGAGGCGGAGGTAAAGGGCACGGATGTCCGTTCGGACCTGGCCGTGATCAAGATAAATGCCGAAAACCTCCCCACGGCCGAACTGGGGGACGCCACGGACATCAGGATAGGGCAATGGGTCATGGCCGTGGGAAATCCCCTGGGCTACGCCATAGAAGGCGCGGAGCCCACGGTTACCGTGGGGGTTATAAGCGCGCTCCGCAGGAACCTGCCGGTCAGGGGGAAAAGGGACAGGAGCTATACTAGCCTGATCCAGACCGACGCGGCCATCAATCCGGGAAACAGCGGCGGACCCCTCGTCGATCTTAACGGCAAGGTCATAGGCATCAATGTGTCCATATTGACCACTACCGGGGGTTTTCAGGGGCTGGGTTTCGCTATTTCCGTCGAGAGGGTAAAACAGGTTATAGAAAGGCTCATGACGGGCAAAGAGATATTTTACGGATGGCTGGGCGTCAGCGTTCAGGATCCCGACAAGGACCTGCGGGAATATTTCGGCCTAGAGCGTAAAGAGGGCGTTATAATTTTACGGGTCTTCCCGGATTCGCCGGCCGAAAAAGCCGGACTTGAGGTGGGTGATGTGATCCTGCGGGTGGACGGGGAAAAGATGGAGGATTCAATAGACCTTGTCGAGAATATAAGTTCGCGTGAGCCCGGCACGGCGGTCGAAATGACGGTAAAAAAAGACGGTGAGAAGAAGAATGTCAGGCTGATGCTCGGTAAACGCCCGGGGGACCTCGCGAAAACCGGACGGCAGAAAGCCGGGAAAAAACAGCCCGAATTCCGGGGAATGACCGTGAGCGGGATAACGCCCGCGCTTAAGAAGGACTACGGCCTCACCGAGGAAGAAGGCGTGGTCGTGACGGAGGTCGAGCCCGGCTCGCCCGCCGAGAAGGCCGGTATCAGGGAATCGGACATCATTACGCATGTGGGGAGGAAGCGTATCGCCGGAGTCGATGATTTCAGGAAAGCCGTGAAAAGGGTCAGAGGCGCCTTTCTGATAAAGACATTGCGAGGATTCACCGTGATAAAGGAAAAGTGAACGGCGGGCTGTCCCCGGGCTGAGCGGAAAAAGGTCAATAAAAAACGGAAGCAGGCAATGGTCGTATGCACCCAGAGGAGTACAATAGAAACGAAAGCGGAATGAACTGACCAAGAGAGCAGAAAGATCCGGGAGGTGATAGCTATGGGTATGACGGGACTGAAAAGCCTTGACCAGTCGCTGGTCAAGACGAAAGAATGGCTGAAGGATGTACAGCAGGAACTGCATTACGAAGACGAACAGGAGGCCTATGTGGCGGCGCGGGCCGTGCTTCACGCGCTCAGGGACAGGCTTACCGTGGAGGAAGCCGCGGACCTTGCCGCGCAGCTGCCGGTAATACTTACGGGAGTATATTACGAGAACTGGAAGCCGGCGAACAAGCCCCTCAAGATAAGGGACGAGGCCGGTTTTTTCGAACAAGTCGCAGGGGAACTCCCGCAGAACAGGCAGTATGACAGCGGACGGATAACCAAAGGTTTCTTCAAGGCACTGCAGAAGCATATATCCGGGGGGCAGCTGGAAGAGATAAAGAACAGTTTCCCCGGAGAGATGAGGGGGATATTCGGCTAACAGGTGGAACGGAGGCGAGGGGCTTTATGAGTCCCGTATCCGTGTTTTGTGAAGTATCGGTGAAGCAAAGGGGGGCAATATGAGAGCCGGCGTTGACAGAGAGACCTGTACGGGATGCGGTTCCTGCGCGGAGACCTGTCCCGAGGTCTTCCGTATGGAAGAAGGGAGATCGAAAGTCCACGCGGACCCGGTGCCCGAAAGCGCGGAGGAGAGCTGCGAAAAGGCCGCGGATAACTGTCCGGTGGACGCTATAAAAGTTGAATGATACGGGCGCGGCGGGCGGCAGGGAAAGATATAGAGCACAGCCGTCTTTCCCCTCCCTTTAAGCCGCCCGCCGGGTCTGACCGGGAATATGCCCCTGAAAAATAAAAGGAGAGATATCATGGCCGAGGTAAGATATGTATGCCCGGGTTCGTGCGGATGGTCCGTTTCGGAAAAGGAATACGATAAAGGAAAGACCATATGCCAGGCCCCTGCCTGCGAGAAGCACGGCGAGCCGCTTGAAAAAAAACTTTATTGCCCGGAATGCGGGATCTATTTCGATGAGGACGCGGCGCATACCTGCTGAAACGCCGTGATCAACGAGGATGTGATGATAAGATGTATGATACCGTCATAATAGGCGCGGGAATAGCCGGGGATACCGCGGCGCTGTACGCTGCACGCCGTAACATGGATTTTCTTGTTGTGGCCGAAAAGATCGGCGGCCAGTTCTCCGAATCCGGGAAAATAACCAATTACCCGGGCATAGTGGAGACGGAAGGCAACGAGTTCAAGGAGGCTTTTGACCGCCAGATGGAAGCCAACGATATCGAACCCCGCGGGGAAGAGACCGTGCGGGGGATAAAAAGGTCCGGAAAAGGATTTCATATCGTGACCGGCAAAAGTGAGTATGAAGCCAGGAGCGTTATTCTCGCCACGGGGTCGGCTCCCGGCAGGCTCAATGTGCCGGGAGAGGAAGAATTCGCCAAAAAAGGCGTTACATACTGTTCAGTCTGCGACGGACCGCTTTTTTCGGGCAAGGAAGTGGTGATAGCCGGCGGCGGAAATTCCGCCATGGAAGCGGCCGACTTCATGAAAGACATAGCGGAGAAGATAATCATTGTCAATAACAGTGAAACCCTTAACGGCCACGGCGCCTTGATAGAGAATGTCCGTTCCCTGGAAAAGGTGGAAATCCTGAACTCGGCCGAGATAAAGGAGATAAAAGGCGGCGGGTCCGTGGAGTCCGTAGTGGTCGAACACGAAGGAGGGCAAAAGGAGATCAGGGCGGAAGGCGTCATAGTGGAGATAGGAAGAAGTCCCAATACCGGCTTTCTGGAAGGGTTCGTGGACCTGGATGAAAAAGGGCACATAAAAATAGACTGCGCGGGGAGGACCTCCGTGGAAGGCGTGTTCGCGGCCGGAGACTGCGCTTCGGGCAAAGAGTTCCAGTATGTTATAGCCGCCGGCCAGGGGTGCATGGCGCTTTTGAAAGCTTCACGCTATCTTGCCGGGCAGAAGAGCGATTAGAACGACGAAAGCAGGGATAAGGGCAGGGAGGAAATATGATTAAAAAAATATTATCGATATTATTCATGTTTTTCCTCGCTTCAGGGACGGTTTTCGGCGCCGCGGACGGCGCCGAAGCGGTAGCCGATCTCAGGGGGCGCGGCGGTGAACGGGTAGGGACGGTGTTCTTCTCTGAAACGGAGGCCGGAGTGAGACTGGACATCGTTATTTTCGACCTCGCTCCCGGAGAGCACGCTTTTCATATACACGAGAAAGCCGCGTGCGGGGCTCCAGACTTCAAATCCGCCGGAGGTCACTTTAACCCCGGCGGAGTAAAACACGGGTTTCTTGCCCCGGAAGGCCCGCACGCGGGAGATCTTCCGAACATCGTCGTGGGGAAGGACGGCGCCTTCCGGGGCAGCGTCGTGACCCGCCGCGTGACCCTGAAGGAAGGAGAGGGCAACTCTCTGTTCAGGGGAGAAGGCACTTCCATCGTTATACACGCGGACCCCGACGATTACATTACCGATCCCGCGGGGCGGGGAGGCAAAAGGATAGCCTGCGGTCGTATAAGAAGAATAGAATAAGATCAAAGAGGAGGATGTCATGGCCGGAAAATGGAAATGTGAAAAAGACATATTATGCGGCGTTAACGAACCGAAGGACCGGGAGAACCTGGAGGACCTCGAAAAAAAGCATATGCCGCTCATCGAAGCGCCCGATAAGGTGAAAAAGGACGAGCCTTTCGAGGTCGGTATAACGGTAGGCGGTATAGACGGCGTCGACCATCCCAACGAAGCGGGCCACTTCATAGAGTGGGTGGAGCTTTATTCGGGGGATACTTTCCTGGGCAGGGCCAGCTATTCGGGAGGAGCCAGTCTGCCCCGGGCCGTTTTCAGGGTAAAACTTGACCACGCGCACGGTCCGCTTAAAGTGTGGGAGAAATGTAATCTCCACGGCCTCTGGGAGAACACGAAAGAGATCACCGTTGAATGAGGGAGTCCGGGCGTACGGGCGGATTTTTGAGCGAAGCCCCGTAAGGGAAAGGAGCGATAATGAAGAATGAAAGATTAAAGAAAGTGCTTGCCGGGATAGGGATAGCGGGACTTGTAACAGGCATAGCCGCCGGCGCCCACGCCGAGTCCGGCAAAAGTTCCTGCGGTAAAGGGTCCTGCGGGTCGAAAGGCGCGAAAAAGTCCCAAATGGGAAAATCCTCCTGCGGCAAAGGGTCCTGCGGCTCAAAGAAAGGAACATCTCCGACAAAAGGCATGATGAACAAAGGTCGCGGGGGAACGGAAGTTTCGCCTAAAGGGCATTCTTCCTGCGGGAGAGGTTCGTGCGGATAACGGGTCCGCGGTAACATCCTAATTATTCGAGGCGATCGGGATCAGGGGGAAAAATGATAAAGACGCTATGTATGATGATAACGGGTCTTTCCATCTGTGCCGTGTGCGGCTGTGCCGGTTACAAAGGAAGCGTATCGGAGCGGAAAGATGTCGTTTCCCGAGTGGACGAAACGCTGGAAGAAAAACACATGGAGGACGCGGGAGCCCCGGAATACATAAAGTAAGGAACGATGGAGAAGATAAAAAGAGGGGCTGTTTTGAGATGGGCGGTTATCCTGCTTTGCCTGGGATATATCGCCTATCTTCACCTTGAGAGGACCGGCTACAGGGGCGCGCTCGCCGCGATACTTCAGGAAACCGGCCTTATAAGACAGAAAGCTTATTACCGGACCGCTCCTAAGGACCTTAAGGCCCGCGTAACCCGGATAGGGGAGATGAGTTCGGAAGTCCTTAACATCCCTTCCAATGAGAATACCCTGAGAGAAATATCGGACAAGAGCCGGTGAAAGGAACGGGTCTATCTACGGGCTTTGCTCTTCGCTTTTTTAGGGTTTTCGGTCCGTATTTTTGAAGGAGTGCAGCCCCTGTGCTTTTTGTATATACGGATAAAGGATTCGGGGTTCCGGTACCCCAGTCTGTCGGCGATCTGTTCTATGGTATATCCGGTATCGGTGAGCATTTCGTCCGCTTTCTTCAGCTTGCAGGAAAGATAGTATTCGTTAAAATTCGCCCCGGTCTCTTCCTTATAAACCCGGCTTAAATATTTGGGGCTGAGCCCGACCCTTTTTGCCGCGTCCTCCAGGGTGACTATCTTGTCGAAGTTCTTTTCGATGAACCTTGAGACGCGCTCGATCTTGCCTGAAAGGCCGGACCCTTCCCTTGTCTTTTTCTTCCCGGAGGATACGAGAAGCCGGTTGACCAGGGTCTTGGTCTTTTCTATATCCATGGGTTTTTCTATGTATTCGTCGGCGTGGGCCCGCAGGGCCTTAATGGCTGTTTTCTTCGAGCTGAAACCGGTGAGCATTACCACGGGAGCCCCGGGTTTGAGCTCTTTTATCCGTCCGATTATGGCGCTCCCCTTCTTGTTGTTGGGAAGTTTCTGGTCGAGCACGATAAGGTCGATCTCGTTGGGAGAACCGAGGATCTCCAGGGCTTCTCCCGCGGTGAAGGCTTTGACGACATTGTATTCGTGGAAACAGTCGCTGAACTCCTCGCAGAATTCCTTGTCGTCATCGATCAGGAATATGGTATAGGCCATGAAGCCTCCTTTTGAGGGAACGGAAGAAAAAGGGCCTTAAGATAAAATACATAAGGCCTGTTTATTATACCGCAAAGTGGAGAAAAATCAATTCAAATCCCCGAACGGGCCGGAAGTGTGTTAAAATAAAAGCATGGTAAAAACGAAAAGAAAAGACAAAAAACACACCGGTAGCGGTCATTCCGCTCCCGGAGGTAACGCGTACCCCGGTCTTATTCTCCGGTTCGACGGGCAAGGGAGGCTCCTTTACGCCACCCGTTCGCTCGAGAGGATAACCGGCAGAAGAACGGAAGACCTCCTCGGCCGGACCCTGAAAGCCAACGGCTTCTTCTCGAGCCCGCGCCGGTGGAAGGAACTCATCGATGCTGTCCTGCGGGAAGGTGAGGAACGGTATTGTGAACTGCGTATTAACGACGGAAAAGAAGTAAAACCTTTTTTCGCGCAAGCGGTTCCCGAAAAGGACCCGGAGACCGGCAGGGCGGGAACGGTATTCGTTGCGGGCCTTTACGGGTCCCCGGAACAGCCGGAAAAAGAAGAGCTCGCTTCGAGTTTCAGGGGATTTTACCGCATCCTGGAAGAGCTCCCCATGGGCATCGTGACGATGAGCAAGAAAAAGAACCGCATAACATACGCAAACAGGAGGGCCAGAAAGCTGTACGGTGTCGAAGGAGTAGAAGGCCTGGAGATGAAAGACCATTCCGAGACATTGCGGCTTTTCAACAGTAAAGGCGAAATGTATGAGCCTGAAGATCTGCCCCTGAGCAGATCACTTGTTAAGGGAGAAGAGGTCTCAAGGGAAGAAGTGATCATAAGGTCGCCTTCCGGAGAAAGGACGGTGATAGCGGGTTCTTCTCCCCTCTTCATGGATAACGGTGAGATCGTCGGGGCTATAGCTTCTTTTACGGAGATAACGGATATAAAGCGCGAACAAGAAGATCTTGAGAGAGAAAAAGGCGAAAAACAGACCCAGCTTGACGAAACCCATAAAAAACTGGACGAAGCCCAAAGGCTTTCCGACATAGGCACACTGGCCTCCGTGATCGCGCACGAGCTCAGGAACCCGCTCGGCGTTATCAGCACCGCCGTCTATAACTGCGAAAGAAAGAACCGCGACAATGCCCTTGAAAAGCATTTCACGAACATAAAAAAGAAGATAAAGGAAAGTGAACACATAATAAACAATCTGCTCAATTTCGCGCGGGTGAAACTGCCGGTTATTAAAAAGGTGGAAATAAAGCAGATCATTGATAGCTGTTTAGACTCTGCGGCGCAGAAATACACCAGGAAAAGCTTCAAACTTTCCCGGGACCTTTCTGAAATCAAAGGCCTTACCGTGGAGGCCGACCCTTACCAGGTGCAGCAGGTGCTGGCCAACATGGTCAATAATGCCATAGAAGCCGTGCCGGAAGGGGAAGGCCGTGTAGAGGCCAAAGGGAGACTTTGCCGGCTGGGCCGCCGGAAAGCTTTCAGGATAGAGATAAAAGACAACGGCCCCGGGATAGAGAAGATACTTCGGGAAAAGATCTTTGAGCCGTTCTTCACGACCAAGTCAAAAGGCACCGGCCTCGGCCTTGCGGTCTGCGCACAGCTGGTCGGCCTTCACGAGGGCAGGATCGACCTTGCCTCCGCGAAAGGAAAAGGCACTACCGTCAGCGTAACCCTTCCGGTGCATGGGAAGAACGAGAGAAAGAGAAGAGAGCTGTGATCTGTACCGGGGACGGGAACAAGGCGGTACCTGTCCCCAAGAGGGATTACGGAGATTTATTGTAGATTACCGAAGATATATTCTAAGGATTAGGCTCAGGTTGTCAACCAGCCATGACCGTACCGCGTCGCGCGTACCGCACCTTTAGCCTTTTGCCCTTTGCCTTTTGCCTCTGGCCCGCCGAAGGCGGCGATCCGTAGCCTGAAGCTCAGATCCAGATCTGGATCTGAGATCCAGTAAGCCCCTGGCGAGCAAAGACCATTTTTCAATCTTGATCTCAATCTCAATCTCAATCTCAATCTCAATCTATCTCCATTTTAGCTCTGACATTTGAAGGCTCCCCGGTCAATGGGCTATTGTCTATGGTCTATCGTCCATATAGCCCGAGTTCCCTTTCACCTTTTCACCCTTTCACCTTTTAACCCGCAGATAGATGAAATCTGATATCTGAACCTGAAAGCTGAATTGGATCGAGCCTCCGCTTTTTTCATCGTGGTAGAAAATGGTCAGAAAAAAGTGGAAATCGCATATTGAGGACGGTCGCCGGTATCACTACAATAAAAATATGTAAGATGTATGCCAGGTAACCAATGCGGAGCAGCTTAGAATGGAGATGGACAGAAAAAAGATCATGATAGTGGATGACGACCATGAATTTCTGGACGAACTTAACGATCTTCTTGAAGCTTCAGGGTACGAAGTTGTCGAAGTAACGGATAACTCAAAAGTTGTTGCGACAGCTGCCGCGGAGAAGCCGGCCATTATAGTCATAGACCTTAAAATGTCGCCTAAAACCGGCTTTCAACTTTCCGAAGAGATAAGAAAGACACCCCCCATAGAAGATACGCCCATCATCGCTATGAGCGCGTATTTCACCAGAGAAGAAGACCGGTTGCTTCGCCAGATATGCGGCATAAACACTCAGGTCAATAAACCCTTTAACCCTCTGGATATCATCGCGGCCATTGAAAGGGAACTCGATGGCGAAAAAGAGGGATAATATGGAAGTTTCCCTTACGGATACTGTCTTCCGGTTATTTTTAGCCTGTCTTTTCGGGGCCGGACTCGGGTGGGAAAGGGAGAAAAAGGGCAGGAGCGCGGGTCTCA
Organism: Candidatus Omnitrophota bacterium; assembly: GCA_014728075.1. GTDB lineage: Bacteria > Omnitrophota > Gorgyraeia > Tantalellales > Tantalellaceae > WJMG01. The sequence continues at coordinate 25,390 of WJMG01000008.1, forward strand.
GGACACACATGCTGGTCTGTATGGGGGCGGCGCTTATAATGCTTATATCGTTCCACATACAGGCAACGATGCGGGAGGTCAAAGCCGTGGACACTATCCGTATAGCCGCGGGAGTGGTCACGGGAATAGGGTTTCTGGGAGCCGGCACCATTATAAAGACGCCGGAGAACGCGAAGGGCCTTACGACGGCGGCCAGTATATGGATAAGCTCGGCGATAGGGCTGGCCATAGGAAGCGGCTATCTGGCGGGAGCCGGGATCGCCATGGTATTTTCCGTTAGCGTCCTGTACCTGCTGAAGAAAGTAGAGGGCTGAGCTTATAATGTAATACGGAGGGAGGAGAACATGCCTATAAGAAAAGCTCCGAAAGAGCTGAGAGATAAGCTTCCCGAAAGAGCGCAGGATATCTTCGTTAAAGCGTTCAATTCGGCTTACGATCAATACAAGGATCCGGCTAAACGCAGAGGAGACCAGTCCCGCGACGAGGTCGCCAGAAAGACCGCCTGGAGCGCGGTAAAGAAAGAATATAAAAAAGGTGACGACGGGAAATGGCATAAAAAATAATGGTAGAGCCTGTTCGGGCTCGCTCCGGAGAAGGGTTATGCTGTAGGAGGGTTCAGGAATAACCGCCTTTTTCCTCTCTTTGCGAGGCGATACGCTTTTCTTCCCGGACCTCTTCATGGTGCTCCTCGTCGCCCTCGCGGCCCTTGTCCCTTTTTGAGAGTTTCTCGCTGGCATCGCCGCGCCCGTAACAGATAAGTTCGTCCCCTTCCTTTATTTCGGTATCTCTTTTCGGAACGCCTATGAATTTTGACTCCCCGTTCTCGAAACGGGTTATGGACAGGATAATGGTGCCTTCCTCGTTGAGCTTGAGATCGCTTAATTTTTTTCCGCTCATCCAGCTGTCCTTTTTTACCGATATGCGGCAGATATTGTAACCCTTTTTCAGGCCGAGGATCTCCCTGTAGTCGTAGACCCTCAACGCCGTGAACCTTTCCAGGAACCTTTTGATGATCTTTTTCATGCCGTTGTAAACCAGCTTTGACCTGGCGAAGAAAAATATCAGAAGCAGCCCCAGTCCCATGAACGCGGCGCGTTTGGGGAGGGTCTGGCTGGAGCCCGAAAGAAAAGTGAGGACAAAAGTGGCTATGGAGGAAGATATCCCCGCGCTTCCCAGAAGGATCAGGACCCTTATTATCCGCCTCCTTACGGGATGCTTAAGCACGGTTTCCGATTCGGAAGTGGTAAAACCGGCACCGGAGAAAGCGGACTGGGCCTGGAAGGCAGCGACATCGTCCGAAAGCCCCGTCAGCTCCAGGGCCGCCGCGCCTATACGGATAACGGTTATCGAAAGCAGTATTACCGCGAAAAAAGTGAAAAGCGCTATCATTTAATAATATCCTTTTTTGGGTCTTAACATTGCCGGAGGTCCATTACCTATTATACAGGACGAGAAAGTGATTGAAAAACCAAAGGGGAATAAAGTCAATATAAAGTGGATGAAGACAATTGTCCGAAAACCGGTAATGGAAGACAATAGAAGAGAACCTTGAAGGAGGGAATATGAAACTTGATGTAAAGGCTTTAGCCCTGGCGGGAGGCATACTTTGGGCGGCGGGGATGTTCATCCTGACCTGGCTGGGAATACTGGGATACGGCAGTTCCGCCGCGGCGGAGATAGCCAGGTCCTACTATGTAGGATACACCGTAACGCCTGTGGGAAGTATCGTGGGCGCGGCATACGGATTCATAGACGCCGGTATAGGGTTCGGTCTTCTGGGTTATTTATACAACAGGCTGGCCGGATAGAACACCCGGCCAGAAGACAAAGGGGGAAACATGTTCCTTGATATATTTCTGTTCCTTGTTATAGCGGGGTTTCTGACCATACTTTTCGCGGGAGTGTTCAGGAGAGTGGGGCCATGGGAAAGCGTTTTCGCCTTTTTCATCGTTCTCTTTCTGGCGATCTGGGCCATAAGCCTCTGGCTGGCCCCGGCCGGGCCTGTTTTTCTGGGCGTTTACTGGTTCCCCGTTATTATCATAGGGTTCATACTGGCGCTTCTGCTGGCGGCTTCGGCGCCCCCGAGGCCTCCGAGAACGGCGGAAGAGGCGGTGGAAGAAGCGGAAAAAGAAGCCGCGGCGGAAAGGTCCATAGACGCGCTTTTCTGGGTGCTTCTGGTAATACTGCTTCTCGCTATACTGGGACGGGGATTCGTCTGGCCCGGAGCTTAAGACAGCGCCGTCATACGGGTCCTGAATTAAACGAAAAGGTCATAAGGAGGACAAGATGAGGATAACAAGCCCGGCTTTTGAGCACGAAGGAACGATACCTTTCGAATATACCTGTAACGGAAAAGATATAAATCCGCCTCTCGGCATAGAAGAGGTGCCTAATGTGGCCAGGTCCCTCGCGCTCGTAGTGGACGATCCGGACGCCCCTAACGGTGACTGGGTACACTGGGTGGTATTCAATATCTCGCCGGAAACCCCCGAAATAGCCGAAAACAGCGTTCCCGGGGAGGAGGCATCCAACGATTTCGACAGAAGGTCTTACGGGGGCCCCTGTCCCCCGTCGGGTACGCACAGGTATTTTTTCAGGCTGTATGCCCTGGATACCGAGCTGGACCCGGAAAAAGTGTCCGGGCGGCATTCCCTTGAAAAAGAGATGGAAGGACATATCGTCGCCCGGAGTGAACTGATGGGGAAATACGGGAAAGAATAAAGGGGCTAAAGGGCAGGGGGAAAGAGAATGGCAAACAAAAGAGTTCGCGCGAACATAGAGGGACATGTCCAGGGAGTGTTTTTCAGGTCCAGGGCCCGTGAGAAAGCGGAATCCCTGGGGATAAACGGATGGATAGAGAACAGGCCCGACGGGCGTGTGGAAGGGGTTTTTGAGGGCGAGGAAGAGCTGGTGGACGAGATGGCCGGCTGGTGCAGGAAAGGCCCGTCCACGGCTGAGGTCAATAAGGTTGATCTAAGGGAAGAAAAGTACGAAGGCGACCTTCAGGGGTTTGAGATAAGGTAAGCCGGCTATACTGCCCGCTTACGCAAGTATCATGCGGAAAAAGAAGGGAGGCGAAGATGCCTGAATTTGGTAACCCTTTCGCCGGATCGGCGAAAGAGAAAAAGGTAACGGAACAGGAACTGATAAGAGCGGTAAGGTTCTCTATAGCGGCCGAATACGAAGCTATACAGCTTTACATGCAGCTGGCCGAATCTACCGACAACGAGCTAGCGAAAAAAGTGCTTAAAGATATCGCGGACGAGGAAAAAGTCCATGTCGGGGAGTTCTTGAGGCTCTTAAAAGAACTGGCGCCTGACGAAGAGGAGTTCTACAGGAAGGGAAAAGAAGAAGTGGAAGAAGAGTTCATGTAAGGAAAGGACCTGAGGAACATGTTCGAGGACAGAAAGGACGCGGGGACGCGCCTGGGACAGGCGCTCGCGGAATATAAAGGGACAGGCGCGCTCGTGCTGGCCATTCCCCGGGGAGGAGTTGAAGTGGGGTATTATGTCGCGCGGGAGCTGGAGGCGGAGTTTTCGGTGATAATAACGAGGAAACTTCCTTTTCCCGACCAGCCCGAAGCCGGTTTCGGGGCGATCGCCGAGGACGGAAGTGTTTTTATCATGGAAGGAGCCCTTAAATGGGTAGACCCTGACAGTGTTGAAAGGATAACCCGCCGGCAGAAAGAAGAGATCGCCAGGAGAAAAGAGGTCTTCAGGGGAGGGGAAGATATTCCGCCTCTGGAAGGCAGGCACATCATCCTCGTGGACGACGGCATAGCCATGGGCTCCACGGTAAGGGCATCACTGTTGATGCTGAGGAATTGCGGGGCGGGCAGGGTCACCGTGGCCTCTCCCGTGGCCGGGCCTTCGGTGGCCTCTTATGTTAACGAGATCGCTGACGAACTGGTAGTGCTTGAGAAACCGCACGATTTTTCGGCCGTTGCGCAGGTATACCGTAACTGGCACGATGTGACGGACGAGGAAGCTTCGGCTTTTCTGGAACAATGAATAAAGGAGCAGAAGAAAAAAGAACAGTTAAGAACGATCAGGCAAGACAAAAGGGGGATATAGTGAAAATAAGGATCTTAATATTGATGGCGTTTTGTATTGTTGCCCTGGTCGGATATCCTGCCTTCAGTGAGGACGGAGCGCGGAATATCCTGGAAAAAGGGCTTCTGGGCGCGGGAGCCGGCGCGGCCGGAAGCGCGGCCGGCGGAGGAGATGCAGGCACGGGAGCCCTCGTGGGTGCCGGTGTGAATATAGTAGGTGACGCTCTGGTGGATTCCCTGAGCGGACAAAAGGTGGATTCCGTTTCACGGGTAAGGCGCCTCACCCCTGAGCAGGCCTATTCCCGGGGATATAATGAAGGATATAATAACGGGTTCAAAGAGGGGTATACGAGCGGATACCAGGAAGGTGTGAAAGAATAAGCCGGTGTTTTCAGCGGGAACCCGGCGGTATAAAAGGAGGAGCATGGCCATGGTTGCTTTAAGAAGCGTGAACGAGGTGATAGGATACAACATAAACGCGCTTGACGGGGAGATAGGGAAAATAACGGACCTCTATTTCGACGACACCCAGTGGATCGTGCAGTATTTCGTCGTCGATACCGGAAGCTGGCTTTCCGGCAGGAGCGTACTCATTTCCCCCGTGACGGTCGCCGGAGAACCGGACTGGCGGAAGCAGGAAGTATCTCTACTTTTGAACAGGGAAATGGTGGAAAAAAGTCCGGACATCGACACGGAAAAGCCCGTTTCCAGGCAGAAAGAGCTGGAGATAATGAAATATTACAGGTGGCCCGTATACTGGGGAGAGCCTTTTAACGGTCCGGTCGGGGACATTCCTGCCGAGTACTACGAAAAACAGCTCATACCTGAAGAGGAAGAAGGACAGTCGCATCTCAGGAGCGTGAAAGAAGTGGAAGGATACAGGATACACGCCCGGGACGGAGAGATCGGACATGTTAAGGATTTTATAGCGGAAGACGCCCAGTGGAACCTCCGCTATCTTATAGCGGATACCGGGACCTGGCTTCCCGGCAGGAAAGTGCTTATAGATCCTCTCTGGCTGGAGAGCGTCGACTGGTCCATGAAGGAAGTAAAAGTGACGCTTTCCAGAGAGGAAATAAAGAACAGCCCTCCGTACGATCCGTCGGAACCGATCAATCGGGATTACGAAGGAAAGCTGTACGATTATTACGGACGGCCTGAATATTGGAAATAAATATCCGTAAAAAAGGAGGACAAAATGAAAGCTATAGTTGATAAGGACACCTGTATCGGCTGCGGGCTTTGCCCGGAAGAAAGCCCGGCCGTGTTCAGGATGGACGGGGACAAGGCGGTCGTGCACACAGATCCGGTGCCCGAAGAGGCGGAGGAAAGCTGCCGGAGGGCGGCCGACAAGTGCCCCGTTGACGCGATAAGCGTCAAGGGATGAGAAGGGGCGCAAAAAAAGAAAAGGAAAAGAAAAACAATAACTAAAGGAGGATCAAGATGAAGAAACTTGTGACGATCATGCTGGTAGCGGCTTTCGCGGCGACTGCCCTGCCGGCTCAGGCGGCTTTCGCCAAAGGCTATTACGGGTGTAAGGACAAGGACCATAAAATGGACCTGGACGACAAGTTCTATAAGAAGGCGTCGTTTATTCTCAAGAACCAGGACGAGCTGGGCCTTTCCGACGCCGAGATCGACAGGGTCAAGGCGCTCAAGATCAAGACAAAGAAGTTCATGATAGACCAGAAAGCCAAGATAAAGAAAATAAAGGTCGATATCTGGGCGGAGCTCATGGAGGATGACACGAACATCGACAAGGTGAACGGGCTTATTGACGACAAATACGACCTCAAGGCTGAAAAGGCCAAATACCTGGTCAATTCGTATGTGGTCCTTAAGAATACTCTTACGGACGACCAGATGAAAAAGATGAAAGCGCTCTGGAAGAAAGAGAAATGCGATTATTGATCACGGGCTCTTTTTAGAGCGTTAAAGTGATAAAAGCGCCGGGGTAGAGGTGCGTTAGCTTCTAGCCCGGCGCTTTAAATAATCAGGAAAGGCTCGAGGCAAAATGATAAAGGCGAACTTCCTGTCCGGGACCGAAGTGCACCGGTCCCGGACAGCGTTGTGGGGGACAGGTACCGCCTTGTTTCCGTACCCGGTACAAAAGTTAGCGAAAGGGAGGTTCAAAATGGCAAAGATAGCCGTTATACTTGAAGACATGTTCGAGGACAGTGAATATACCGAGCCCGTAAAGGCCTTCCGTGAAGCCGGACACGAAACGGTGAATGTGGGCCTTGAGGAGGCGAAGGAGGTGAAAGGAAAAAAGGAAGGTACCCCCGCCACGATAGACCGGGCCCTCGGCCAGGTGAACAGCGGAGACTACGACGCGCTTCTCATACCCGGCGGGTATTCTCCAGACAAATTGAGGGCCCATGAGAGCCCGATTGAATTCGTTAAAGGTTTTATGGACGAGGGAAAGCCTGTCTTTTCGATCTGCCACGGCGCGCAGCTTTTGATATCGGCCGATGCGCTGAAAGGGAAAAAAGCCACCGGCTGGAAGTCCATAAAACAGGATATCAAGAACGCAGGCGCGGAATATCTTGACCGGGAGGTCGTGGAGGACGGCAATCTGGTCTCAAGCCGGCAGCCTCAGGACCTTCCCGCGTTTATAAAAGCCTCCCTGTCGAAGCTGTGAGGGGTCTTCGGGAGGGGACAGGTACCGCCTTATTTCCGTACCCGGTACAGATTCTCATTCTGTCAGGAATCCTTATTCTGGCCGTGCTCATTTCCGGATGCGCGCCCCGGCACCAGGTATATAAAGGCAAGTCCGACAAAAGGATAGACCAGTACGCCGGTGACGGGGAGACCTATGACCCGGAGATAGTTGAATAGGCCGGGCTGCCGTGATGGGCATGAAATTTTGAAAAAAGCGATATGTTATCGGCAGACATGTGAATATCGCTTTTGAACCAATATTTTGGCAAGCGGGGTATGTGAGGGGAGGAAACGGCTGAACGAAGTGAAGGCGTTCCCTTGCCCCCGCCTGACATATCTTGTGGCGGGCGGGAAAAATGTATTTTTCTAAGAAAGACACAAGATATGTCAGCATGAAATAGATAAACTCTTGTTAACGCGGGGTTTTATCTATTTCATTAACCAAATATTTAAGGCACAAAAAAAGGCTCATACATTTCGTATGAGCCTTAAATATTTGGTTGCGGGGGGAGGAATCGAACCTCCGACCTTGAGGTTATGAGCCTCACGAGCTACCTCTGCTCCACCCCGCGTCAGAATCGTTTGAGTATCAAATTCTAACAAATATGAGGTATATATGCAAGCCTTTTATGCGAAAAGGCCGGGATCCCGTTTCCGGGCCGGGATCCCGGCCCGGAAATTAAAGAAGGTTTGGCCGTATTGACATACAATATTATATATGTTATAAGAGATTACTCATATTATTAATTACAAAAGCCTTCCGATATATTTTTAACAAAGAACTCAGTCCTAAACGCTTAAAAGTTAAGGAGATATCATGATCGAACGCTATTCCCGTCCGGAAATGGCGGACATATGGACAGACCGCAACAGGTTCCGGAAAATGCTTGATGTCGAGATACTTGCCTGCGAGGCTTTCGCGGAGCTGGGAGAGGTGCCCCGGGAAGCGGTCGAGACCATAAAAGAAAAGGCGGATATCGATGTTGACCGGATCAAGGAGATAGAGGAAGTTACCAACCACGATGTGGTCGCTTTCATAAAGAATGTATCCGAGAATGTAGGCCCCGACGCGAAATATTTTCATTTCGGCCTGACTTCCAGCGATGTGCTTGATACGGGATATTCCGTCCAGATGACCGAAGCAATGGACCTTCTTATAAAAAGCGCCGAAGAGCTTGTCGAGATCATCCGGGTAAAAGCCCTGGAGCATAAAAACACGCCTATGATGGGCCGTTCTCACGGAGTGCATGCCGAACCTATCTCTTTCGGGCTTAAACTGGCTATTTACTATAAAGAGATGCAGCGCAATGTAAAAAGGATGAAGGCGGCTCGCGGGGAGATCGCCTGCGGTAAGATATCCGGTTCGGTGGGCACTTTCGCCAATGTAGACCCTTTCGTGGAAAAATATGTGTGCGAAAAGCTGGGCCTCGAGCCGGCGGGGGCCTCGAGCCAGATCATCCAGAGGGACAGGCACGCACATTACCTCAATGTCATAGCAATAACCGGCGCGACTCTTGAAAAGATAGCCCTTGAGGTGCGGGGTCTGCAGAAAACGGAAATAGGAGAGGTCCAGGAATTTTTCGCCAAAGGCCAGACGGGGTCTTCCAGTATGCCTCACAAGAAGAACCCCATAATCTGCGAAAGGTTATGCGGGATGGCAAGGATCTTAAGGTCCAACGCCATGGCCGCCATAGAGAACATAGCGCTCTGGCACGAAAGGGATATCTCTCATTCCTCGGTAGAACGGGTGATAGTGCCGGATTCTACAATACTCCTGGACTACATGCTCGCGAAGGCCAAACCGCTTGTCGAGAAACTGGTGGTCAACGGGGAAAAGATGCTGGAGAACATGGAAGTTTCCAAAGGCCTGGTCTATTCACAGCATGTAATGCTAGAGCTTATAAAAAAGGGAGCGACCCGTATGGAAGCGTACGATCTCATACAGAAGAACTCACTTGAGGCGTACAAAGGCGAAAAAGAGTTCAGGGAACTTTTGCTCTCGAGCGACGAAATAAAGAAATACATGACGGAAGAAGAGATAGAGAAATGCTTCAGCCTGGAGTACCATTTGAGGCATATAGATACGATATTCAAGAATGTGGGCTTGAGCTGAGGCAGCGGGAAAAAGCAAGGTCTGTCGCTGACCCGGATTAAAAGGAATAAAGGTTTTGGAATGGCGAAGAAGATCACATATAAAAAGGCCGGAGTTGATATAGATAAGGCGGAAAGCCTGATAAAAGGCGCGAAAAAGATGATCGCCTCAACGAATGTCAAGGGCTCTGTCGGGACGATAGGGGGATTCGGCGGTTTCTTTGACCCGCGAAAGGCGGGTTTTAAGGACCCTCTTTTTGTTTCGGGGACCGACGGTGTGGGAACAAAGCTCAAGATCGCCCAGATGACCGGAAGACACGGCACCATAGGCATTGACCTGGTAGCCATGTGCGTTAACGACATTCTGTGTTCCGGAGCGAAACCGCTTTTCTTCCTTGACTATTACGCTACCGGAAAGCTTTCGGCGAAAGAATGGAATAGTGTGATGAAAGGGATAGTCAAGGGCTGCAGGCAGGCCGGCTGCGTGCTTCTGGGAGGAGAGACGGCCGAGATGCCCGGGATGTACGGCAAGGGAGAATACGACCTGGCGGGTTTCGCGGTAGGGGCGGTGGACCGGAAAAAGGTCATTGATGGAAGCAAACTAAAGGCGGGAGATGTGCTGCTGGGGCTTCCTTCAAGCGGGTTTCATTCCAACGGATATTCCCTGGTGCGCAAGGTATTTTCTAGAGCGAAGATCAAGAAACATCATAAACTTTTTCTGAAACCCACGGTCATATACGCGAAGCCGGTAATGGCGCTTTTAGATAAAGTCAGGATCAAGGCAGCCGCGCATATTACGGGCGGCGGCATCTACGATAATATCCCCAGGGTCCTCCCGGCAAACCTGAAGGCCGTTGTAAAGAAGGGGTCCTGGAGTCTCCCTAAAGTGTTCAGGATGGTAAAAGAGGAGGCGGGGCTTAAGGACCCTGAACTTTACCGGACTTTCAATATGGGCATAGGGATGGTATTGGTCCTTTCAGGAAAAGACGCCGAAAGGGCACAAAAAGTTCTGGCGGAAAAATTTAAAATGAAAGCCCGCGTTATAGGTGAGCTGGTTAAAGGCAAACGCGGAGTGGAGATCATATAGCGTACAGGGAACAGCGTACAGCGTACATTCCAGGCCCGCTATACGCTTAACGCTAAGAAAGGATGTTAAATGAACATACTGGTCATAGGGTCCGGCGGGAGAGAACACGCCATGTGCTGGAAACTTAAGCAAAGCCCGATGGTAAATGCGCTTTACTGCGCTCCGGGTAACGGCGGTACCGCCGCGGAGGCGATCAATGTTGAGCTGGACACCGGCGACCACGAAGCGGTAGTCCGGTTCTGTGCCGAAAAGGAGATAACCCTGGTCGCCGTCGGTCCCGAGCTGCCTCTTTCCAGGGGTATAGCCGATGATCTGGAAAAAGCGGGCGTAAAGGTGTTCGGCCCTTCTTACGCCGCCGCCCGCCTGGAATCGAGCAAGATATTCGCCAAGGAGCTCATGGGCAGCAACGGCATCCCTACGGCCGCTTTCAGGATCTTCGAAGATTTTGAGAAGGCCGAGGAATACATACGGGCCCAAGGGGCCCCCATAGTCGTTAAAGCTTTCGGCCTCGCCGCGGGCAAGGGCGTAGTCGTTGCGGACGATGTGGAGGAAGCGGTAAGGGCCGCCAGGGAAATGCTGGTGGATGAAAAGTTCGGTTCCGCCGGACAGAAGATAATCGTCGAGGAGTTCCTTACCGGAGAGGAAGCTTCGATACTCGTCGTGACGGACGGCGAGAACATCCTCCCGCTTGTATCAAGTCAGGACCACAAAAGGGCCGGCGAGGGGGATACGGGTCCCAATACAGGGGGCATGGGGGCGTATTCACCCGCTCCCGTGGTTGATGAAAAACTGTTCGGGGATGTCATTGAGAACATAGTGAAACCTACCATAAAGGCAATGCGTGAGGAAGAAAAACCTTATAAAGGTGTTCTTTATGTGGGCATCATGATAACGGACGAAGGCCCTAAGGTGCTGGAGTACAATGTCCGGTTCGGTGACCCCGAAACCCAGGTCATACTCACCAGGCTTAAAAGCGATCTGGCCGAACTTATGAAAGCCGCGGCGGAAGGCGACATATCAGGAGTAAAGGCCGAATGGGACGATGATGAGTATGTGTGTGTGGTGCTGGCTTCAGGAGGATATCCGGGGAGCTACGAAAAAGGCAAAGAGATAAGCGGTATAAGGGAGGCGGAAAAAGAAGGCGCGCTGGTCTTTCACGCGGGAACCGCTCTGCGCGACGGCAGGCTCGTTTCTTCCGGGGGCAGGGTCCTCAATGTAGTCGGTAAAGGCCGCGGGATAAAAGAAGCGGTGGAGAACACCTACAGGGCCGCCGGCAAAATACATTTTGACGGCATGTATTACAGGAAGGATATAGCCCACAGGGCGGTGGCCAGGACTGCGGCCTGAACAGCGTATAGAGAAGGAGGAAAAAGGATGGCGAAGAAGAAACCTCTGGTAAGCATAGTGATGGGCAGCGATTCGGACCTTCCGGTCATGAAAGAAGCCGCTTCCGCCCTTGAGAAATTCGGGATAGCCTACGAGATAAAAGTGATGTCCGCTCACCGTACCCCCGACATGAGCGCGGATTTCGCCAGGAACGCGCGGAAAAAGGGCAGGAAGGTCATAATAGCCGGAGCCGGCGGCGCCGCGCATCTGGCCGGGGTTATCGCCGCGCACACAACGCTTCCTGTGATAGGCGTTCCCATTACATCGGCCCTTGACGGGCTTGATTCGCTGCTTTCCACCGTGCAGATGCCTTCGGGTATACCCGTTGCCACGGTAGCCATAGGCAGGGCCGGCGCGACCAACGCCGGCATACTGGCGGCGCAGATAATCGGGACCTCCAGCAAACCCATGGAAAAAAGGTTGAAAGCCCATAAAAGGGAACTGGTGAGGAAGGTGCAGGCGAAGAACAGAAAACTGGAAAAGCAGCTCGGATGAAGAACATAAAGAACATTCTGGTGATCTGCACGGGCAACAGCTGCAGGAGCATAATGGCGGAAGCCTATATGAAAAAACGCCTCGCGGAAGAGGGCCTGGACATAAATGTCTTTTCGGCCGGAACGCTGGGCGTCGACGGGATGAAACCCCCGCAAGAAACGGTTAAAATGCTGGAGAGTATAGATGTCGATCCCTCGGGGTACGAGTCGACCGCTTTAAGCGCCGCACTCGCGAATAAAGCGGACCTGATACTGGTAATGGAGCCCCATCACGCCGAAAGCGTAAAGGACATTTCCCCGGAGAACGCCCACAAAACCGTTTATCTGAAGGAATTCGACAGGGAACCGGGAGATATAAGCATACCCGACCCGATAGGCAGGCCTCTTGCGTTTTACAGGGTTTCCTTCGGGATCATAAAGAATTCGGTGGAAGGACTGGTAGAATGGTTAAAAAAATAGCGATAGGCTCGGACCACGGCGGGTTCAGGCTCAAGGAAAAAATAAAGACCGAACTGGACTCTATGGGGATAAAGATAATGGACGAAGGGCCCGGTACTGAAGATTCCTGTGATTATCCTCTTTTCGGTTTCGGGGTCGCGGAAAAAGTGGCTTTGCGGAAAGCCGACAGGGGTATAGTTATCTGTACTTCCGGGATAGGCATGTCCATAGTAGCCAATAAGCTTCCCGGGGTAAGAGCGGCGCTTTGCGCGACGGTAGAGGACGCTGTCTCTTCCAGAGAGCATAACGACGCCAATGTGCTCGTCCTCGGAGCGAAAAGAGTAACGGGACCAGGGGCCGTGCGGATAGCGAAGGTCTGGCTTGCGACGAAAGCCCTTAAAGGGCGGCACGCCCGCCGTGTAAGGCAGATAAAGGAGATAGACAAGAGGGTTTTTAAGAAAATGAAATAAAAGGTCCCGGCTCTAAGTTTTCGGGTCACAGGGGATGGTGCTCCCGTGCCGCCGCATGACCCGGGGCCAGGACCCAAACACCTGAACAAAGGAAGACATCATGAATATCGAACAACTCTGGCAGAAAGCTCAGGAAAGGACCGAAATAATACGAGGGAGGGTCAAGGGCCTTTCCACTTTCGGGAATACGAAAGTTCCCTATGTTTTTCTGGGGGAATCTTCGGTGAACGAAGGCCATGTGGTCGTCAGAAAGGGACGGATCATAATAGAGAAACCGATGATAGTCCTTCCCGAGAACATGCCCCAGTTCGAGGGCTTCGAGTTCGAGGAAGATATAGAAGGCGGGCTGGACGCGGTCCATACTTTTTTCTACATGAGAGGGATAAGGTTCCCTTCCTTAAAGTACAACAACACGGTGGACAGGCTTGAACTGGAGGAGAACAGCCTTTCGAAGAGCATCGAAAAGCACAAAAGCGCCCTCGAGAAAAAAGAGAATGTCTCGACGGCGCTGATAGTAGGGCCCGAAGACTGCTGGCAGTTCTCGGTGCTCCTGCACATGGCGGCTCTTATAGGCCGAAGCGCCAAAACGGACATTATTCACCTGCTCGACAGGATCAACGGGGATAAGAACGACGGAAGGTAATATATATGTGCGGGATAATAGGCTACGCCGGCAAAAAGAACGCGGAAAAAATAATAATCAAAGGTCTTTCCAGGCTGGAATACAGGGGATACGATTCCGCCGGGATAGCGGTTCTCGAGAAAGGAGACCTCCACATCAGGAAGAAGCAGGGAAAACTTTCCGTGCTCGCCGATGAACTGAAAAGAGCGCCCCTGAAGGGCGTAACGGGGATAGGCCATACCAGATGGGCCACGCACGGTATACCCAGCGACATAAACGCGCATCCGCATCCTTCCGGCAGCGAGGACATCGCGGTGGTCCACAACGGGATCATCGAAAATTACCGCGAAATAAAGAAACACCTTCAGAACAAGGGGTATCTTTTCCGGTCGGACACCGACAGCGAGGTCATAGCCCACCTGGTTTCGGACAATTACAAGGGAGACCTTTACCTCGCCGTGAAAGGGGCGGTAAAAAAGATCAGGGGCTCTTACGCTTTTGCCGTTGTCCACAGGGACGAGCCGGGCAGGATAGTGGGGTCCCGGATGGACGCCCCCCTCATAGCCGGCGTAGGCAAGGGCGAGAATTTCGTAGCGAGCGATATACCCGCTATACTCGATCATACGAAAAAGGTCATATATCTCGAGAACGGGGACATCGTGGACCTTTCCAGCCAGGACCTCAAGGTCTTCGACAGGACCGGACGGAAGGCCAGGCGGAAAAAGGATACTATCACCTGGGACATCTCGCAGGCGGAAAAGAAAGGCTATAAACACTTCATGCTCAAAGAGATCTTCGAGCAGCCCGATGTCATGAGGGATATAATAAATACCAGGCTCAAGAAAGAAAAGGTGGTTTTCCAGGAGCTTTCGATAAAGAAAAAAGACCTCGCTAAAATAAAGAACATCGCCATAGTGGCCTGCGGGACCGCCTATCACGCCGGACTTACCGCTAAGTACATGATAGAAAAACACACCGGAATACCCGTTTGGGTGGATACCTCGAGCGAATTCAGGTACAGGGACCCGCTTGTGGATAAAAAGACCCTTACGGTAGTGATCTCTCAGTCCGGAGAGACGGCCGATACGCTGGCGGCGCTGCGCGAGGCGAGAAAGAAAGGATCTTCGGTGCTGGCGGTCTGTAATGTTGTAGGAAGTTCCATCGCCAGGGAATCCGACGGCGTCGTCTACACTCACGCCGGGCCCGAGATAGCCGTCGCCTCGACGAAAGCGTATGTCGCGCAGCTCACGAGCCTGTATCTGCTTACCATATACCTGGCGGAGGCCAAAGGCGCCAAAAAGGCCGATACGGACGCTCTTGTGAAACAACTGAAAAAACTGCCCGCCGAAGCTGACAGGCTTCTTGACGGGTACAGGTCGAAAAAGAACCCGATAGCGAAATACGCGGAAGAATTCCACAAATATTATCTCGCCAGGCATAACAAGAGCTGTTTTCTGTACCTGGCGCGAAATATAAACTTTCCGAACGCTCTCGAGGGCGCCCTGAAACTGAAAGAGATATCTTACATAAGCGCGGAAGGATATCCGGCGGGTGAAATGAAGCACGGCCCTATAGCGCTCATTGACGAGAATCCCTGGGTAGTGTGTATCGCGGTGCGGTCGGCTACATATGAAAAAATGATCTCGAACATACAGGAGATCCGGGCGAGGGGAGGGATCGTAATAGCCATAGTTTCCGAAGGCGACAGGGAAATAAAAGGAACTAAAGCGAAATATGTTATAGAGATACCGGATGTGCCCGAGGTTTTTTCGCCGGCTCTGGTGGTGATCCCCCTGCAGCTTCTGGCTTATTATGTAGCGGCTGAATTCGGCTACGATATCGACCAGCCGAGGAACCTGGCGAAATCGGTTACGGTGGAGTAGCAAATAAGTTTTATTTTTACGGGGTTCCCGCTTTCGCCAACCCCCTCTGGGTCGGCACTTTCTCGGACTCTGTGGTCCTCGGTCGCGCGGGAATGACAAATTTTATTTATAAACCAGAAAAATAAAAGATGTCATCCCCGACAAAGTCCTCGAAAGTTCACTGAACTTGAGAGGCAAAGGTCCTGAGCGGGGACCAAATAAAAGTAGGCGGCTAATGGCAAGCGGAACTTTATACATAGTAAGCACCCCGATAGGCAACCTGGAGGACATGACATTCCGGGCGGTGAGGGTGCTCAAGGAAGCGGACCTGATAGCGGCGGAAGATACCAGAAGGTCCTCAAAGCTCTTTGACCATTACGGGATCAATAACAGGGTCACAAGTTTTCATTCTCATAATATCAGGGCCCGTATACCCGCGCTTATTGCCGAACTCGAAAAGGGTAAGGATGTGGCCCTGGTCTCGGATTCGGGCACGCCTGGCATCTCCGATCCGGGGAGCGTGCTCGTAAAGGAATGCGTCGATAAGGGGATGGATGTGAAAGCGGTGCCGGGCCCGACCGCGGCTATCGCCGCGCTGGTAGTTTCCGGGAAACCCACGCACAAATTCCTTTTCGAGGGCTTTCTTTCCAACAAGAAAGGCAAAAGGCGGAGGCAGATCGAGGCGTTGAAGGAGGAGGAAAGGACAGTAATAGTTTACGAATCCCCCCACAGGATAATAAAGTTCCTTGAGGATTTCAGGGATATCTGCGGGGAGCGGGAGCTGGCGGTGGCCAGGGAGCTTACAAAGAAGTTCGAGGAGGTCGTCAGAGGCACGGCGACCGAACTTACGGAACACTTCGGGCGAAAACAGCCAAGGGGTGAATTTATAGTGGTCTTTTAGGTGAGAGATAAAGGTTCCGCGTTACGCAGGGCGCGATGCGCGGCACGGACTGTCAGAGGCGGGTGGTCCCGCCGTGATAAAAAGGAGAAGAAGATGGACCAGCAGACATTGGTTTTGATCAAGCCCGACGGGCTGAAAAAGTCCCTGACGGGTAATGTCCTGACGAGGCTTTCCGAAACAAAACTCGAGATAATCGGCGCCAGAATGGTGAGGGTGACGAGGGAGCTTGCCGAGGAACATTACAAGGAACTCAAGGACAAGCCTTTTTTCGAGGAGCTCATAAAATACATAATGGGAGAATACCACAAGAAAAAAGTGATGGCCCTGGTTTACTGGGGGGATAACGCGATAGATAAGGTCCGGGAGATATGCGGAACGACCAACCCGGAAGAAGCCGATTCCGTTTCCATAAGGGGGGCCTACGGCAGGATAACGACCGCCGGCGTCTATGAAAATGTCATACACGCCTCGGCTAACGACTCGGATGCCGAGAGGGAGATAAAGCTCTGGTTCACCCCGGAGGAGATAATATTCGATATTTATCCTACAAAAGAAGAAGAAAAATGCGCGGTCCGCAGGGTATGGGCCTGAATAAAAACGGAGGGAATGCGGTATGATAAGATCTATGACCGGTTTCGGGAAAGCCTCTGAAAAAAGCCCTTACGGAAAGATAACGGCCGAGGTCAAGACGCTCAACCATAAAAGCCTGAGTGTCAATTGCGCGCCGTTCAACGGGTTTTTCCTGCTCGAGGAAAAGGTCAAGGGAGTACTTGAGCAAAAACTTTCCAGGGGTAAGGTGTTCGTGAAAATAACCAGGGAGAATATGCCCGGGCAATCCGGTCACGGGAATATACGGGTTAACGAGGACGCGGCGGAGGAATATCTGAAAAAGATCAGAAAGATGCAGAGGAAACTCAAACTGCCCGGTGATGTCACGGTAAACGATGTGATCCACCTGTCGGGTGTAGTGGAGGTCTCTTCGGAAAAAAAAGAGGATAAACTCTGGCCGTACATGAAAAAGGCGCTTGCCGCCGCGGTAAAGAAGCTTGTGGATTTCCGGAAAAAGGAAGGAAAGCGGCTGGCGGCCGATTTTAAAAGGCGCCTGACCCGTATAGGAAAAAAGGTCAGGGAGGTCAAGAAATACGAGAAACAGTGCGTAGCCGATTACCGTGCCCGTCTTGACGCTTCCATAAAGGACATCGCGCCCCGGGCGGAACTGGATAAGGGCAGACTGGAAGCCGAGGTCGCGCTTTTCGCGAGGAACTGCGATATAGCCGAAGAGATAACCCGGCTCGAAGGGCATGTGACGGCCTTCCGGGAAGTGCTCACAAGGTCCGAATCAGAGGCGGGGAAGAAGCTGGATTTCATGGCGCAGGAAATGCAGAGAGAGGCGAACACCATAGGCTCGAAATCGAGCGATTTCCGTATCTCGGAATGTGTTATAGAGCTCAAGAGCCAGATAGAGAAAATACGGGAACAGATAAGGAATGTTGAATAAGGGATATCGGGTGGTAAGGATAAAGGGTGAAAGGGTGAAAGGGTGAAAAGAGATCCACTGGTCATAATAGTTTCGGCGCCGTCGGGAAGCGGTAAGACGACCATAGTCGACAGTATGCTCAAGAGCATGGACGGAATAGAGCAGACAGTTTCTTATACAACAAGGCTCCCGCGAAACGGAGAGAGGGACGGGCAGGATTATATATTCGTCAGTGAAGAGGATTTCCGGAAGAGAATAGAGGAAGGGGACTTTCTGGAATGGGAGGAGAATTTCGGGAATCTGTACGGGACATCCGAAGAACAGGTCAGAAAAACACTTGCCCGGGGGGCCGACATAATTCTCAGTATCGATGTGAAAGGCGCTCGGAATGTGAAAAACAGGTTTCCCGAGAGCATAAGTATATTTATAATGCCGCCTTCTGAGGAGGAGCTGGCCCGCAGGCTCAGGAACCGGAGAACGGACGACGACAGGCAGGTCGTTATACGCCTGAAGGAAGCCGCCAGGGAAATTAAAGCTTCCGAGGAATACGATTACCTGTTGATAAACGATGATCTGGAAAGGGCCGTGGACGAGCTTAAGGGAATAATAGAGCAGGAGCGCCTGCGGAAAATGGCGCACGCTAAAAACAAGGGGGAATAGTGGAAGTGGAAAGAGAAGTGCTGCTTGAAAAAGTCGGAAGTATCTATAAGCTCTGCAACCTCGCAGCCATGAGGGCGATGGAGCTGAATAACGGAATGAAAAAACTGGTGGATGCCGATCCGAAGGAAAAGGTCACCACCGTAGCTATCAGGGAGATCGCCGAGGATAAGGTCAAGATGCAGGCTAAGGCTTGAGTGACATGAAGAACATACTATTAGGAGTTACCGGAAGCATCGCGGCGTACAAAGCCTGCGAACTGGTTTCCATTTTCAGGAAAAAGGGGATGTCTGTAAGGTGCGCTCTCTCGGGTGACGCCGAAAAGTTCGTTACGGCGCTTACCTTCGAGACCCTGACGGGCAAAAAAGCGGCTAAAGACCTTTTTGCCCTTCCGGATACAAGGTCTCCCGAGCATATTTCCCTTGCCGAGGAAGCCGATATCGTACTCATAGCCCCGGCTACGGCCGATATTATAGGTAAGATCGCCTCGGGCATATGTGACGATGTGCTGACCTGCGCAGTATGCGCTTCTTCCTCACCGGTCGTTATCGCGCCTGCCATGAACGATAATATGTACCGAAACCCCGTATTGGGTGACAAAATACAATACCTCAGGTCCAAAGGCTACCATTTCGTGGACCCGGTAGAGGGGAACCTTGCCTGCGGGCGTAAGGGCATCGGTCATCTGGCGCCTCTTGAGGAGATAGTTAAAAAGACCGAAGAGGTCCTTGCCGCCACCTGTTCGTGACAACCGTGTTCGAACCATGCAGACAAAACCCTCCAAAATAGTCATAACCGCCGGGCCTACCAGGGAGCCGCTTGACCCCGTCAGGTATATTTCCAACTTTTCCACCGGCGCCATGGGTTACGCTCTCGCAGCGGAGGCCGAGGCGGAAGGCTTCGATGTATGCCTTATAACGGGTCCGGTAGCCCTTTCCGCGCCCCTGGGTGTCAGAAAGATCGATGTAACGACGGCCGAAGAGATGTTAAAGGCGGTTGAACAGGAGATCGAAGGAAGCTGCTGTGTTATAATGGCTGCCGCTGTTTGTGATTTCAGGCCGGTTAAAGCCTCCGTGCAAAAGATCAGGAAAACAGGCGGGCGGCTGCGGGTCGAACTGGAGGAAAATCCGGATATAATAGCTTCCATTGGGCGCCGGGAAGGCCTTTTAAAGATAGGCTTTGCGCTGGAAACGCGTAAAGCCGTCCGCAGCGCGCTGGAAAAGCTGCAAAGAAAACAACTCGACCTGATAGTGGTCAATGAGATATCCGGGGCCAACGACCCTTTCGGGGAGGGAAAGAAGGACTTCCTGATAATGGGCTGTTCCGGCGAAAGGGATGAATATAAAGCCTTAACTAAGCGGGAATTAGCGGCAGAGATAGTCCGGCGGGTCCGGAAGAAGAAAGGCGATGATGGATAACAAAAGAGAACAAGGTGGTTTCACCCTTGGAGAACTGATACTCGTGTTCGCTTTCGTCGGTTTGCTGGCAGCCGTGCTGTTCCCTTTTATAAGGCATACACTGGCAAAGACCGACAAAGTCCTGTGCGCTAATAACATCAGGGAGATAGGCAGGAGCCTGTATATTTACGCCAGGGAACACGAAGGCAATTTCCCCCCGACGCTGAATACTCTGTACGATGAGAAGTACCTTTCGGATGTTAAATTGCTGGATTGCCCTGCGAACAGGAACACAGGAGACCTTGAATATCCGGATTATATATACACGGGGGGGTTAAATGTCAACGACGCGTCCCGAAAAGAGCTTCTTAAGGACAGGAAGAGGAACCATCCCGACAGGGGCAGGAACATCCTGTACCTTAACGGTGACATATACTGGAAACCATAGAGTTTAAAGCAGATAGAAGATTGACATTTTCCCCTGCTTATGTTAGTTTAGTCCTTCGTTCTTTCTTTGAGGCGCGATGGCCGAGTAGATAGGCAGCGGTCTGCAAAACCGCGTACACCGGTGCGAATCCGGTTCGCGCCTCCACTTTAAGATCCGGGACTCCGGGCGTCCTTACAGGAATCGGCGGACCCCTTCGTCCCCTCCGGGCTGCTGGGAAGCGCAGCCGGATCTTTTTGAGAAAAAACCAAAGGTTTTTTCTCAACATCTGCCTCCGGCAGACTGCTCTTTTTCCATCATTTGTATCTTGTTAGTCTTGCTGAGGGAGAGAGCGGAAAGTTCTTTTAGTTGTATGTGTTAACGGATCCGGGACTCCGGGCGTCCTTACAGGAATCGGCGGACCCCTTCGTCCCCTCCGGGTGCATGGCGGAACCGGCAGACGCAAGGGGACCTTAATGAGAGGGTAAAAAATCCCGGAGCCTGTTGATAGAGTTCAAGATGCCGGTTCCGCGTTTAAGCACGCGACCTATGGTATTTGGTGGGACTTATAACTTCCGACGGTAATCTCCGTAAAGATGGAAGGCACATAGAGATAACATCGAAAGAGCCCGGTTTTTAAGGGATGTTATAGAGCGCTATGGGTTTTAAAATACCATTGGGACGAAAAAGGGTGGTTCCGGAACGATTACCTGTAGGGTTCAGATATCAAATGTCGGTTTCTATGCTTTTCTGGGATCTATAGGCTTGAGTCCGAAAAAGTCTCTTTTTCTGGAGAAAGTTTCAGTTCCTGCCGAGTTTTTTGAGGATTTTCTCAGGGGGGATCATTGATGGTGACGGTCTGTAAGAAGAAGGATCCATCCCGGTAACCGATGTGAGCAATGGTCGCTTAGAATATATTCCGCCTCTCAAAACTTTCTTAAATGGCTGTCGTCAGAAATAGAAAATATCATGCAGGCCATAGGAAAGATCCATTTGAATAGCGGGCAAAAATCTGTTAACCGTCTTTACGCGCTAAAGTTCGGAAAAATAGCGGCTAAAAGAATACTCAGAAAGTGTTATTTGCAAAACAGCTTTGCGTTGGAAAGAAAAGCTGTTATTGGCTGCTGAATGGTTTTCGTCTGATGTGAAATGGGAAAAGGCCTAAAACAGTAGATTTATTGCCGGGATGATGGAATTGGCAGACATGAGAGACTTAAAATCTCTTGCTCAAAAGAGCGTGCCGGTTCGAGTCCGGCTCCCGGCACTTATTGAACGATGTTAAGCTTTTGTTGATAAAAGACTTCCGCGATCGCTGCTTCACAAAGAAGATTCGACAGAATATATCAGATTGAGTAACACAATATATAGTTGATAAATAAACAGAAATTTGTAATAATATACAGCAAATTCGGTGGGCGGTTAGCTCAGCTGGTTAGAGCGCCACGTTGACATCGTGGAGGTCACAGGTTCGATTCCCGTATCGCCCACCACTTGAAAAATTCGGTGCTTCGGACGGTCTTACAAGAAATGGCGACCTCCTACGCACCTTTCAGGCTGTTGGGGAGCACAGCCGAATTTTTTTGAGGGAGAACCAAAGGTTCCCCCTCAATGTCCGCTAAAGCGGACTGCTCCCCCTCCTTTATTGTAAGAGTGGTAGTCTGGTTTCGCTCGAGTCTTGATACGGAAGAGAGCAGAAAGTTCTTTCAGTTGTATGTGTTAGCGGATCCGGGACTCCGGGCGTCCTTACAGGGGATCGGCGGACCCCTTCGTCAGCGGATCAATTTTCAGTTTTTGAGCTCTATTGATCCCGAGGATAGATGTCGGAAGTTCAATAGAGAAGAACATCGGCTACTTATAAGTGGAACTTGGTATAATGGCACCAAGCCCGCCGGCCCTGGCAGCCGGGTAAAAAGCCGGTGTTAGCGTGGCGCCCTGACGGGCGGCACGGGCGTTCTCCGCGGGGAGGACGAACAGCGCAAGTCTGGTAAGGGCTTTGGTGAAGGCTTTGTCCGCGGTCACCTATGCCCTTTTGTTGTTTATAAATAAAGCAGGGAATACTTATGGCAAAGAAAAAAAACGAACGGCTTGAAAAGATACGCCACAGCGCCGCTCATGTTCTTGCCGACGCGGTTAAAAAACTTTATCCCGGAGTTAAGCTCGGTATAGGTCCGGCCATCGAGGACGGGTTCTACTATGATTTTGATTTTTCATCCTGCGGCGAAAAGAGTGAAGGACCGGGAAGTTTTCTCGTTCCCGAAGACCTTTCTCGAATAGAGAAGGAGATGCGGAAGATCGCCGGGGCGAAGGTCCCTTTTCAGAAGCGCGCCGTAACTAAAGAAGAGGCCGCGGAACTTCTTGAAAAAGAAGGAGAGACCTATAAGCTTGAACTTTTGGCGGACCTCGGGGACGGCGAGCGGGTCACCATATACACGCACGGTGATTTTTTCGATCTCTGCAAGGGACCCCATGTCGAGAACACTTCGGAAATAGGGGCTTTCAAGCTTCTTTCTCTGGCGGGGGCGTACTGGAGGGGTGACGAGAAGAACCCTATGCTCCAGAGAGTGTACGGTACCGCTTTCGAGAAAGAACAAGAGCTCGAGGAACATCTTAGGCTGATCGAGGAAGCCAGAAAAAGGGATCACCGCAGGCTCGGTAAGGAGCTTGAGCTTTTCAGTTTTCACGAAGAGATGGGGGCCGGGCTGGTCCTTTACCATCCCAAGGGCGCGCTTTTAAGGCAGCTCGTTGTGGACTACATAACGGCCAGGCATCTTGAGAAAGGATATCAGCTCATTTCCAGTCCGCATATACTGAAAAGCGATATATGGCAGACCTCCGGGCATTACGGCTTCTATAAGGAGAACATGTATTTTTTCGATAGTGAAGGCCAGGAATACGCCGTCAAGCCGATGAACTGCCCCGGACACATACTCGTCTATTCCTCAAGGGTCAGGAGCTACCGGGAGCTGCCTTTGCGTCTTTTCGAGCTGGGAACGGTTTATCGCCACGAAAAATCCGGTGTTCTCCACGGTCTTCTTCGGGTAAGAGGGTTCACTCAGGACGATGCCCATCTTTTCTGCAGGAACGATCAGGTCGAAAGCGAGATAGAGAAGGTAATAGATTTCGTGGACGAGACGCTCAAAGATTTCGGGTTCACGGATATAGAGGTCGAACTCAGCACCCGTCCGGAGAAGTTCATAGGAGAGGAGAAGGACTGGGAAAAAGCGACATCGGCGCTTGAGAATACTCTAAGGAACAAGGGCATAGATTATGAGGTGAACGAGGGGGACGGCGCTTTCTACGGTCCGAAAATAGACATAAAGCTTAAAGACGCGCTCGGAAGATCGTGGCAGTGCGCGACGGTACAGTGCGATTTTTCGCTTCCCGAAAGGTTCGACCTGAAATACATCGATAGCGACGGGGAGGAAAAAAGGCCGATAATGCTGCACCGTGTGGTCCTGGGGAGCCTGGAGAGGTTCATAGGGGCCCTGATCGAGCATTACGGAGGGGATTTTCCGCTGTGGCTCGCTCCGGTTCAGGTCATGATGGTGCCCATAACGCAGGACCAGGTGGAATATGCCGAAGAAGCGGCTTCGCGGCTCAGGGCCGCCGGTCTTCGTGTGGAGGTCGACCCGAGGGACGAGAAAATGCAGAAAAAGATAAGGGATGCCGAAGTCACCAAGATACCTTATATGGCGGTTCTCGGCAAGAGGGAAGCGGCTGACGGCACTTTATCGCTCAGGAGCCGGAAAGACGGCAATATCGGGGTGATGAAAACCTCAGAGATGATAGATAAGTTGACGGAAGAAGTGAAAAAAAAGGGGAGATAGTCCCCAAACGAGGAGGAAGGCCATTTCTAGAAGATATTCGTATAACCGAGGAAGCGGAAGGAAAAAGGATTTTACCAGGGTCAATGAGCGCATAAGATGTCTCAAAGTGCGCCTGGTGGATGAAGAAGGCAACCAGCTCGGAGTGACCGAGACGAACAAGGCGGTGGAAATGGCCAGGGACAGGGGGTGCGACCTGGTAGAGGTATCGCCGAATTCAGATCCTCCCGTATGCCGGATCATGGACTACAGCAAGTACAAGTACGAGCAGGAAAAGAAAAAGAAGCTTGCCAAGAAAAAACAGCATGTCACCCACATGAAGGAAGTCCGGTTCAAGCCGCGTATAGAGGAACACGATTACCAGGTAAAGGTCAAACATATCAAGGAATTCCTGGAAAAAAAAGATAAAGTACGCGTTCTTTTAAGGTTCAGGGGCAGGGAGAATGTGCATAAGGAATACGGGCTGGACCTTCTTAACAGGATAGCCAACGATGTATCCGCCCTGGGAGAGATGGAGGACCGTCCCAAGATGATGGGACGAACGGCAACGATGACGCTTACCCCTAAGAGTTCGTAGGGGAAGATAAAAAAGGAGAAAAGAAATGCCGAAACTTAAGACGAGAAAGGGCCTGGCAAAAAGGGTCAAGGTCACTAAAAACGGTAAAATAAAAAGACATAAAGAGGGCGCGAGGCATATACTTACCAAGAAATCGCGTAAGCGCAAGCGCAGCCTAAGGAAACCCACTACGGTGGACAAGACCGTCGAGAAGAACATGAAGGAGCTGCTCCCCTACAGCTGAGGGGCGGGTCCGTTCAAGAAACAGTTAAGGAGAAGCAAAAATGGCAAGAGTAAAACACGCGGCAAGTTCGCTTAAAAGAAAGAAAAAGGTCCTCAAGTCCGTAAAGGGCCAGAGAGGGTCGAGATCAAAACTGCTCAGGACGGCTAAGGAATCGGCCAGAAAGAGCCTTGTGACGAACTATTACGACAGGAAAAAGAAAAAGAGCGATTTCCGTTCGCTCTGGATAACCAGGATAAACGCCGCCTGCAGACAGGAAGGAGTTTCCTACAGCAAGTTCATCGCCGGGCTGAAGTCGGCCGGAATAGTGCTGGACAGGAAAATGCTGGCTTTCATAGCGGAGAACGACAGCCGCGGGTTCAAGAACCTGGTGAAAAAAGTAGCCAAGTAAAATATATCTCATGGGCAGGTTGACACCTCCGCAACTTCTTATCGTAAGTTTTATCAGCGTCATACTTATCGGCGCTTTTCTGCTGTCCCTTCCCGCGGCGACCGCCGGAGAGGGAAGGCTTTCCGTGGTGGACAGTCTGTTCACGGCCACGAGCGCTACCTGTGTCACGGGACTGATAGTTAAAGACACGGGGACTTATTTTTCCGATTTCGGGAAATGGGTCATTTTCGCTCTTTTCCAGGCCGGCGGCCTCGGTATAATGACTTTTTCCACTCTTTTCGCGGTGCTTCTCGGAAGGAAAATAGGGTTCCGCGAAACCGATGTCATACAGAGCACACTGGACAAGCACAGGATACTCGGGCTGAACAAGCTGATAAGGTACATCGTGACCATAACGCTCGCCGCCGAAATACTGGGAGCGGCGTTCCTTTATTTAAGATGGCGCGCGGTGACTTCCTGGGGAGTTGCCGAAACGCTGGAAAGGTCCGTGTTCCATTCGGTCTCGGGTTTCTGCAACGCGGGGTTCTCGCTTTTCAGCGACAGCCTGACGCGTTTCGTGGCCGATCCCTGGATAAACCTCACGATGATGGCGCTTATCTTTCTCGGCGGAATAGGCTTTATCGTAACCATGGAGCTTCTGGGGCTTTTCACGAGAAAAGGCCCGAAGAGGCGCCTCAGCTTTCAGGCCAGGACGGTCATCACGGTCTCTTTTCTGCTGATAGCCGCCGGCGCGGCCTGTGTGATCTTTTTCGAGAAGGACGGGGTCCTTAAAGGTATGCCGTGGGATACTAGAATATTGGCCGCTCTTTTTCAGTCGGTAACGGCAAGGACGGCGGGATTCAACACGGTAGATACGGCCGCGCTTTCGGTGCCCGTTCTTGTTGTTATCTGCGCTCTTATGTTCGTCGGGGCTTCGCCCGGTTCGACCGGAGGCGGAATAAAGACCTCTACGGCCGCGGTATTATGGGGGACGGTTACCGGTATGCTCGGAAACAGGAAAAGGGTGATGATATTCGACCGTTCCGTGCCGAGGGGGATAATAAGGGAAGCGATCGTGATATTTTTCCTGGCGGTTTCGTGGATATTCGTGTTCACGCTGCTGTTGACTTTTTTAGAAAAAGATAACCCCGCTGTGGGAGGCGGCCTTGTCAGGCCGCTTTTCGAGGTCATGTCTGCTTTCGGTACAGTAGGGCTTTCTACCGGCATAACGGGGGGGCTCTCTTCGGCCGGAAAATTCTGCCTGACCTTGACCATGTTCGCGGGAAGGCTCGGCCCGCTGACCCTGGCCCTGGCTGTAGCTTTCAGGGAAACCAAGGGCACTTATGTTTTTCCGGAAGAGACCATAATGGTGGGCTGATCCTTCGGCCTCAAATTTTTTCTTCTTTGCCGGGAACGGAAGGCAGAATACTGGAGGAACGATGAAAAAATTCGCAGTTATAGGTTTAGGGAGGTTCGGGGCGAGCGCCGCGACGACGCTCGCGGAGAAAGAACAGCAGGTTATCGCTATCGATACCAGCGAAGAACTGGTGCACGAGGTCATGGACCATGTGACCAAGGCTGTTTGCCTTGACGCCACAGACGAAAAGGCCGCGCGGTCCGTAGGGCTTCATAATGTGGATGTAGCGATCTGCGGCATCGGGACCGACCTTGAGGCGAGCATACTGGTGACGCTTCTGTTAAAAGATCTCGGCGTCCCGATCATAGTGTGTAAGGCCGACAGTCCCGAACACAAGAAAGTCCTGGAAAAGATCGGCGCCACTAAGGTCATACTTCCCGAAAAAGATACGGGCGCGCGACTGGCGGATACGCTTATCTCGGTATCGGACCAGGTACTCGACCACATAGGCCTTTCCGGGGGAGCCAGCATAATCGAGATCATTGCCCATGAAGAGTTCGTAGGCAAAAGTCTCAGAGAGCTTGAGATGAGGGCCCGGCACGGCGTGAATGTCATAGCGATAAAGAGGAAAACCATAGTTATAAAGAACGGTATGGAGACCGAAGAGGAGAATATAAATGTCAATCCCCAGGCGGATGATGTGATCTCAAAGGGTGATATACTTGTGGTCTTCGGGGAGGACGACAAGATCGAGAAACTGAAAAACAAGGGATGACGGGGGATCTATGGAGACCGTAAAAAAGCTTGAGCAGATAAAAAAAGAATTTGAGGAAGAGATAAGCTCATGCCGGGGGGAGAAAGAGCTCGAGGATATCAGGATACGATATCTCGGCCGCAAAGGGGAGCTTACCTCGGTCCTGAGGTCCCTTTCCGGTCTCTCTCCCGAGGAGAAAAGAGAAGTAGGGAAAAAGGCGAACATTTTCAAGAACGAGTTCTCAAGCCGTATTGATTCCCTGAAGAGCGAGCTTGAAGAGAAAGAGGAAGAGGATACCCCGGGTTACGATATTACCCTTCCGGGCACCGCGCCTTCCGAAGGCTCGGTGCACCCCATAACCCGGGTTATGGGCAGAATAAGCGATATTTTCGTTTCTCTGGGGTTCAGAATAGCGGACGGTCCGGAAGTGGAATCGGAGTTCTACAATTTCGAGGCCCTTAACATCCCGCTCGACCATCCTTCGAGGGACGCCTTCGACACTTTTTATGTGGAAGGGGAATATCTGCTGAGAAGCCATACTTCCAATGTACAGATACACATAATGCAGGAAGAAGAACCTCCGCTCCAGGTGATAATGCCGGGCAGGGTATACAGACCGGACGCTGTCGACGCGACACATTCTTTCATGTTCCACCAGGTGGAGGGCCTTATGGTGGGAGAGGACATAAGGTTTTCCGATCTTAAGGGTGTACTTTCTCTTTTTTGTAAAAGCATGTTCGGGAAAGACATTAAAATGCGCTTGCGGCCGCATTTTTTTCCGTTCACCGAGCCAAGCGCGGAAGTCGACATCTCCTGTATAATATGCGGGGGGAAAGGGTGCCGCGTTTGTTCGGGCAACGGATGGCTCGAGATACTGGGAGCGGGAATGGTGAATCCCAGGGTTTTCGAGGCGGTTGGTTACGACCCCGGAAAATACACAGGATTCGCTTTCGGAATGGGTGTCGAAAGGATAGCGATGCTTCTTTACGGCATCGACGACATACGCCTTTTCTACGAGAACGACATCAGGTTTTTGGAGCAGTTCAGGTAATTGATCGCAGAGCGATCAATTACAGGTAGAGGCAAAGGTAGAGGTAGAGAAACGGCTTTCTATGCCTACACCTGTACCTATACCTGAATTTTTATTTGCCCGAAGGGCATAGAATAAAGGAATACCCATGAAACTAAGCTATAACTGGATAAAAGATTACATCGACCTTGAAGGAATAACCCCCGGGGAACTGGCGCATGCCCTTACCATGTCGGGCTCCGAGGTGGATTCGATGGAGGATGCGGGCGGAGATAAGGTTATGGAGATGGAAATAACCTCTAACCGCCCGGATTGCCTTAACATGATAGGCCTTGCCCGTGAGGCTTCCGCCGTTTTCGACAGGGACCTTAAACTGCCCGGTATGACGCTTGAGGCGAATCTTGTCGACAAGGAGATAGAGAGGAGGGAATGCGTTATTGAGGCCGCAGACCTCTGTCCGTTTTATACGGCAAGGGTTGTTTCGGGTGTTTCGGTGAGGGCTTGCGGCGGGGAAATAAAGGAAAAGCTCTCGGCCCTGGGCATGAGGCCGGTGAACAATATAGTAGATATTACTAATTTCTGCCTTATGGAGACCGGCCAGCCTCTCCACGCCTTCGATCTGGATAAGATCAAGGGCGGCAGGGTCTATATCAGGAAAGCCGCAAAAGGCGAGAAGATAACCACCATCGACGATGTCGAAAGGGAGCTTGAGGAGGGAATGCTGGTAATAGCCGATTCCTCCGGTCCGGTGGCGGTAGCAGGTGTCATGGGCGGCAAGGAAACCGAGGTTACGGAGTCCACGGAAAATATCCTTCTGGAAAGCGCTTATTTCGACCCGCTTTCAATAAGGCGGACAGCCAGGGCGCTCGGCCTTTCCAGCGATTCGAGTTACAGGTTCGAAAGGGGCGTGGACAAGGCTTCGGTCATACCGTCTTCCGACAGGGCGGCTTCTCTTATCATCGCTGAAGCGGGCGGTAAAGCCGGCCTGATGTCGGTCTCGGGACAACTGGAAGCTCCCGGAAAAAAGATAGAGTTCGACATAACCGGCGCCGAAAGGGTTCTCGGGGTCTCGCTGCAGAAAGCGAGGACCGTGAGGATACTCGAAAGGCTCGGAGCGGAGGTAACGGAAAAGAAAGAAGGCGGCCTCAGTGTAAAGGTGCCGTCTTTCCGCGAAGACCTGGAGAGGGAGATAGACCTTGTCGAAGAGGTGGCCCGTGTGTTCGGATACGATAATATACCGGTTACGATATCAAGGTTCGTGCCGTCGATAGAGAGAAAAAATCATTCGCGCAGGGTGCTGGACCGCATACGGCGAAGCCTGCCCGCATTCGGGATGAGTGAGATCATGTCCTACAGCCTGATCGGACAAGAGGCCGCTGAAAGGTTCAAGAGCATTGTGTCCGGCGAGGTGGTCCTGGATAATCCTCTTTCGGAAGAGCATAAAGTGCTCACGCCTCATCTTCTTGACGGCATGCTCAAAGCGGTTTCGCATAATCTTAACCGTCAGAACACGGACCTGCGCCTTTTCGAGATAGGAAAGATCTATTCAAGGGCGGAAGGAAAAACGCCGTTCGACGAGGAGGAAACATTCTGCGCTGCGGTGACCGGAGAGGTCGATCGCGGCTGGCAAACGGATTCGAGGCCGGCGGATATCTTTTACCTCAAAGGCGTCGTGGACGGCATGCTGGCGCCCCTGAAACTGAAAGCGGAATACAGCCCGTCGGTTATAAAAGGATTAAGCGGAGCGGCCGAAATAAAACTGTCCGGGGAAAAAGACCCCATCGGCGTAATAGCCGGTGTCAGCCCCCGCATGCTTAAGGAATATAACATACAGCAGCCGGTCTTTGCCGTCCAGCTGAGACTTCGCCGGGTTATGGAAAAGGCCGTTCTGGAGAAACATTACCACTCCATCCCCAAATTCCCCTTCTCTTCAAGGGATGTATCGGTCCTTTGCGTCGTGGATACCCCCGCGGGAGAAATAAAAAAGGTCATATCCGCTACGGGTGAAGATCTCATTCGCGATGTCCGGCTTGTGGACATTTATGAAGGCGATCAGGTCCCCGAAGGAAAGAAAAGTCTTACCTATAGTATTACCTACGGGCTTGACACCCGCACCTTGAGGGAAGAAGAGATAGAGGCTGTCCACGGGAAGATCAAAGAGGCGCTTCAGAAAGACCTGGGAGTGAGTTTCAGGTGAAATAGTGGCCAGCGTACAGGGGGGCAGCGTATAGGGTATAGGGTAAACGCTGCATGCTGCACGCTAAATGCCGGAAAATAATATTGTCGCGCCCGTTCAGGGATGGTATAATTACTTTATAACGCCTGTTGAGTCCGTGATGCGGGTTGAAGTAATTTGGCCAACACATATTAAGCGGGAGCTTAACTCCGGCTATCCCTGGGGAACGCCGGGAGAGCACCCACCTGGGAGACCAGGCCTCAAATTCTCTTCCTGCACACGGCTCAAACGGGTTTAAAAACCGGCTATGGCCGGTTTTTTTGTTTTTACAGAACAAACATTTATACGGCATACACAGATATTGTAGATTGCTTCGCTTCTTCGAAGCTCGCAATGACATTATGGAGCGAGATTAAGATCCTTCGTTCTCTGCTTCGCCAAGGCTCCGGAGAAGTCCTCAGAATGATGGTGGCAGGTCATGGCTCGGAGGTCATAGGGCTTAGGAGGCGATAAAGTGTCAAAGTATCAAAGTGTCAGCCTTCGGCAGGCGCAAGGCAAAAGGAGAGCGTAAAATATTTATAAAAATAGCCCTTAGCCTTTAGCCATGCGTCTTTACCCTGAATAGCGTCATTGCGAGAGAGTGCAACGACCGAAGCAATAAGAATTCTCGAGCCGGGCTTCGCTCTCACTCGCAAGGACAAAGCTGGAACAACCATGGACTTTTTCGAACAAAAAACAAATAAAACATTCAAAAACACCGCCCCGCTCGCCAACAGGATGTGCCCTGAAAAACTTGAGCATTTTTTCGGGCAGGAGCACATCATCGGAGAAGGCAAGCTTCTCAGGCGCGCTATTGAGGCGGACAGGCTTTCATCTGTGATATTCTACGGGCCTCCCGGTACGGGGAAGACCGCGCTGGCCACCGTTATATCACAGAAGACCGGCGCCCAGTTCGTGAAAAAGAACGCGGTTTCCAGCAATGTCGCTGAAACACGCAAGGTCATAGACGACGCCGCGAAGCTCAAGAAGCTGAACGGGAAAAAGACCATACTTCTTCTGGACGAGATACACCGTTTCAATAAGGCCCAGCAGGATGTTCTTCTCCCGGAAGTTGAGGCCGGGACGCTTACCCTTATAGGTACGACCACCGAAAACCCTTATTTTTCGGTCAATTCGGCCTTGATATCCCGAAGCCAGGTTTTTGAGTTCAAGGCTCTTTCGAAAGAAGCGGTGGTCCGCATGATGAACCGGGCCCTTGCCGACAGAGAGAACGGGCTGGGGAAAATGAACCTGAAGGTAGAGGACGCGGCCCTTGAGCACCTCGCGAGAACTTCCGACGGTGACGGCAGAAAGGCTCTCGGCGCGCTCGAGATAGCCGCGCTGACGACCGCCCCGGACAAAGACGGCGCCGTTCACATAGACCTGGCCGTCGCGGAAGAGTCCATTCAGAAAAAAGCAATAGTTTACGACCGTGATGGTGATGCTCATTACGATGTGGCCAGTGCTTATATTAAAAGCATGAGAGGCTCCGACCCGGACGCCGCGCTTTACTGGCTGGCGAAGATGATAGTCGCCGGGGAGGACCCCAGGTTCATAGCCAGGAGGATGGTGATATGCGCCGCTGAAGATGTGGGCAACGCGGACCCCCGGGCGCTGATCGTAGCCAATTCCGCTATGCAGGCGGCGGATTTCGTGGGATTTCCCGAAGCCCGCATACCGCTCGCGCAGGCGACCGTCTACATAGCCTGTGCTCCCAAGAGCAACGCCTCTTATATGGCTATAGATAAAGCGATAGCGGATGTGGAAAAGGAAAGGACCCAGGAAGTGCCGGACCACCTCAAGGACGCTCATTACAAAGGGGCCAGGGACCTGGGGCGGGGAGAAGGGTATAAATACGCGCATTCTTACGACGGCCACTATGTAAAGCAGAACTATACGCGGGTAAAGAAAAGGTATTACATTCCCACGGAAATGGGATACGAGAAGAAGATTAAAGAGTGGATGGAGTTATTGCGAGGTAACAGCAAGAAGGCTCGTAGTTCTTAGCTCATGGCTCATAGTGTAGGAAGTGTCTGTGGATCGGGGTTTCTCCCCTTGATCAGGCGAGAGGCCAGAGGCGAGGGGCAAGAGGAAGAATCTATAGCCCTTAGCCTATTGCCTCTAGCCTTATTCCGTCATTGCGAGGAGTTACTGTAGGAGCGGCCTCCTGGCCGCGAACAAATAATCGAACGACGAAGCAATCTAAAAAAGCGCCAAGCGTCGAGGCATGGCGCCGGAGCACCGGGCAATGAGAAATGAAGGATGAGGATGGAGGGTGTCGGGTAATAGTGAAAGTTGAGGATGTAAGGAGGAAAGGTATAGGCAAAGGAAAAGGGTGAAGGGTATATGAGAGCGTGCCCGGAAGGATCAAGGATTAAGGATAAAATTCAGGAAGTGGCTGTTATTGCCACGAGTATCGAGTGCCCCATTGTTATCCAGAGGAAGTCCTCGGAGGTTCATTGAATCTTCGAGGACTTCAAAGGATCTGGTTGGCTGATATCTGAAGTCCGAAATCTGATAGCTAAAAACAGCCTTTAGCCAGAGCCCTGATACCCGATACCGGATCCTCGACATATTGTTTTATTTGAACGGGTTAATGCTTGACGCTATACACTTAACGTTAACACAGGAGAACGCATGTCGATCAAAGCAATAGCGCTTATATCAGGCGGGCTTGACAGCCTTCTGGCCGCGAAGGTCGTCCAGGCGCAGGATATTGATGTCCTGGGTGTCGCTTTTGTCATGGCGCCGGCGTCCACCGATATAGATCGGACTGCCGAAGAGATAAAGGAAATATCGGAAAAAGCGGGTGTGCCGGTAAAGGTGGCCGATATCTCCGAAGATTTCGTAGAGATGATGAAAGATCCGCCGCACGGCTTCGGTTCCGAGATGAACCCCTGCATAGACTGCAAGATAATGATGATGAGAAAGGTGAAAGCCATGATGGAGGCGGAAGAGGCCCGCTTCGTTGTAACGGGCGAGGTCCTGGGAGAAAGGCCCATGTCCCAGAACAGGCAGTCGCTTCAGCTCATACAGAAAGTATCGGGCCTGGGTGATGTGCTGCTGCGGCCTCTGTCGGCAAAACTCCTGGATGAGACCGCCCCGGAAAAAGAAGGCCTGGTGGACAGGGGCCGGCTTCATGATATACAGGGCAGAAGCCGTAAACCCCAGCTTGCCCTGGCGAAAAAATACGGAATAAAAAAATATTCTCCGCCCGGAGTGAGCTGTCTTTTGACGGATCCCGGGTTTTCGGCAAGGATAAAGGACCTTGCCCGCCACGAAGGGCTGAGTGTTGAGAATATCGAGCTTATCAAGATCGGAAGGCAGTTCCGGCTGGACGAAAAGACCCGGGCGATAGTCGGCCGCAACGAGCAAGAGAACGAGAAACTGTGCGAGGCGCAATCGGGTGACGACCTTCTTTTCCGTTTTTCCGAGGACCTGCCGGGGCCGGATGTGCTTTTGAGGGGTAAAGGGGATGATGAGAATATAAAAAAAGCCGCGTCCTTTGTTGTGAGCTACTCGAAATACAGGGATAAGCCTTCCATGGAAATCGCTTACTGGAGGGACGGAGGAGAAGAGAGGACCATGGTTGTGCCGCCTCTTCCGGAAGAGGAGATAGAGGAGTATAGAATATAGCGCCAAGAGCCAAGCGTTAAGAAAGCTATCAGCCTTCAGCTGTCAGCTTTCAGCTAAGGAAGGGGCTGTGGATTGGTGCTGCGCACCCAGGCGTCATTGCGAGGAACGAAGAGACGAAGCAATCTTAACCTAAACCTATACCTGCTCGCGTAGCGAGCTTAACCTGCTCGGAGGGCAATACATGAAAGAAACCGGCTACATAGTCGAGATCAAGGATAACGAGCTTATTATCGAGATACGGCCGCACGAAGCGTGTTCCAAATGCTGCTCGTGCGGAGCCGGTAAGAAGCGGCAGATGACAGTAAGCTCATCAGGGATATCTGATCCCGCGATAGGGGATAAGGTTGGGGTCGAAATAGACGACTCGGTAATGCTGAGGGTATACGGCCTCGTTTACGGTATACCTCTGGTGATATTCACGATGGGCATTGTCCTGAGCTATCTTTTTCTTACCAGGTCCCCCGGCGTCTCTTTTCTCGTGGGGCTTATCCTCATGGGCGCGTCCTTTTTTCTGACCACCCGCGTTTTCAAGAATAACCCCAAATACTCTCCAAGGGTTACTAGACTATGACGCCTAAGGCTTTATAAATAATAGGTTTAGCTTCAGGCATAGGTTCAGCAGGCCCTCGCCTCACGCGTTATTGCGGGGAAGATTGAGGAGACGACGAAGCGAGCTCCAAAGTTAAACCTGTTACCTGAACCAAACCCTACACCTTATACGCTCTACCCATCCCTCATTTCTCATTAACCGGTGCTTTTTATGCTCTGGTGCATTGCTGCGCTAACTTAACTCTCGCGGCGGCGTAATTGTACCGGGTACCGCCTTAGCTTTGTACCCGGTACAGAGCCGAGTTCGTACCTGTCCCCCCGGCCTCTATGCGCGGCACCGATACGCGGCTAATTCCTTAGTTGGCAGCTTATGTCTGATGTCTGACAGCTAGTATAGGAACAAGGCGAACTTATACTTGACTTTTTTAGTCAGGTATAATATTCTAAACATTCAGTGGAGACGAGCGTTTAGGTAAAAAGTAAAAAGGCAAAAGGTAAAAGGTAAGGAATTTTTAGTATTTAATTCTGTAAATACATATATTTTCTACTTTTCACTTTTAACTTTTTACTTAAAAGGTTGGATGAGGAGGAAACAATGGAAGACCAGGTAAAGACAGCTATAGAGAAAATAAGGCCGTTACTCCAGAGGGACGGAGGGGATATTGAATTCGTCGAGATGGACGGCGCGGTAGTGAAAGTAAAACTCCAGGGAGCCTGCGGGTCGTGCCCGATGGCCCAGATGACCCTCAAGGGAGTCGTCGAGCAGACATTGAAACAGGAAGTCCCCGGGGTAGAGAAAGTTGAGACGGTGTAGTATAGCGTGTAGCGTACAGCGTTTAGCGTTTATTTTTATACGCTGTACCCTGTATGCTGTACGCTGAATTTGCCCGAAGGGCAAAAGGAACCCCATGATCCTCACAACAAGGTCTTCATACGGAGTGCGAGCGCTTATAAATGTGGCCATACTGCACCAGTCGGGTAAGCCCGTATCGGTGAGAACGGTTGCCCGGGAAGAAGGCATTTCGGAGATATATCTAGAACAGATATTCAATTGCCTAAAGAAACGGGGCATCCTAAAGGCTACCCGCGGACCCAGGGGAGGGTACGCCCTCGCGTCCGATCCGGCGGAGATAACGGTCTACGATGTGGTCATGGCCCTTGAAGAGAGCCTCGCGCCGGGGAAATGCTCCGGAAGATCGGGAGAATGCTGTGAGAAGGCTTCCCGCTGCGTTTCCAAGGAAGTCTGGGACGCGGTCGAGAATAATGTTAAGAAAACCCTTATGGGGTATACACTTAAGTCGCTCGCTGAGAGGGCTGTCGAGGTCAATCCGTGCAGGGAGGCAAAGGTGAAACTGTTCGAATCACGATAAAAGGGGAAAGCGGGTTCTTGCTCTTTGTAAAAATAATATTACTATTCTTATTAAAAAGTACATACAATAAGCGATATTTGGTGTATAATATCACACAAAGAAAAAGTGGAAGACATTAAACTGAAAAAGAAGGAGATAAGGGAAAAGATAATCAGGCGTTTGCGGGAGCAGGAGCCCTCGCTGAGAAAGGAGAAAAGCAGGACCATACAGGAAAAACTTCTTTCTTCAGAGGAATTCAGGCTTGCACAGACGGTGATGACATATGTCGCCATGCCTGCGGAGGTGGATACGCTTTATTTCATCGAAGAGGCATTGCGGCTGGGAAAAAAGTTAGTAGCTCCATATGTTATTTCAGACACAGGGGATATGATCGCTTCGGAGCTTACGACAATAGATGACCTGAAAGAAGGGCCTTTCGGTATACTTGAACCGGAGAACGGGCCCGAAAGAAAGATCTCGTTGAAGGAGATAGACTTGATCGTTGTGCCGGGGGTGGCTTTTGACAAAAAGAACATGAGGCTAGGAAGAGGAAAGGGGTATTACGACCGCTTCCTTTCGTGTTCCCAGCTCGCTTCCGTACCGGCGGTAGGCCTTGCCTTCGACTTCCAGATGGTCGATTCCCTGCCCGCGGGCCCGCACGACAGGCCCGTATCCCGAGTCATTACCGGATGACGGCCTAGCTCCGGCCGGGCAACTATTGCCTGGCCGGGAGTATTCCATTCGTTCCTTCCGCGGCGCCATAACATAAAAAGGGAGGACCTGAAAATGAACAACATGCCGATGTCGTATTTACTTTTCGCGTTCCTGGGTTGCGTTTTTTTCTTTATAATGGGATTCGTGCTCCGGCGGTACATAGCCAGCATGAAAGTGAAGAGGGCCGAGGATAAGGCCAAATCCATCATAAACGACTCCAGGGTAGAAGCGGAAAGAAGAAAGAGAGAATCAGCCCTCGAAGCGAAGGATATGCTCCTCAAGATGAGGACGGAATTCGAGGAAGAAACAAAAGAGCGGCGCAGGGAGCTGGGCGCGATGGAAAAGCGCCTAATGCAGAAAGAGGAGAACCTGGACCGCAAGGTCGAGTTCCTCGAGCAGAAACAGAAAGAAGTCGCGAAAAGCGAATCGCAGGTAAAACAGCAGTATGACGAGGTGAACAGGAAGAAGCAGGACCTCGAGAACCTGCTGCAGCAGGAAAAAGACCGTCTTCAGGAAATATCCGGTATGAGCAAGGAACAGGCCAAGAACCTGCTCGTACAGAAAATGGAAAGCGAAGCCAGGCAGGAAGCCGCCTATACCATCAAGCGGGTACAGGAGGAGACTAGGGATAAAGCCGATAAGGAGGCCCGCAAGATCGTGGGGCTCGCCATACAGAAATGCGCGGTGGACCACACTGTAGACACTACAGTAAGCGTGGTCAACCTGCCCTCGGAAGACATGAAGGGAAGGATCATCGGAAGGGAAGGAAGGAACATCCGGGCCCTCGAGATGGCCACGGGCGTCGATGTCATCATAGACGATACGCCGGAAGCGGTCATCATCTCGGGGTTCGACAAGTTCAGGAGGGAAATAGCCCGTATAGCGCTGGAACGCCTCCTCGAGGATGGAAGGATACACCCCGGGCGTATCGAGGAAGTGGTCGGTAAGGTAAAGAAAGAGATGGAAGCCAACATCAAGGAAGAGGGGGAGAACACCCTGCTGGACCTCGGTGTGCACGGTGTCCACGCCGAAATAGTGAAGCTCCTGGGCCGCCTGAAGTACCGGACCAGTTACGGGCAGAATGTTCTCCAGCATTCAAAGGAGACAGCTTACCTCATGGCGGCAATGGCCGGCGAGCTTCGGCTCGATGTGGCTCTGGCAAAAAGGATCGGCGCGCTTCACGATATCGGAAAGGCGGTTTCTCACGAGATGGAGGGGACCCACGCCAAGCTGGGGGCGGACCTCGCCAGAAAATACGGCGAACCCGATATAGTCATACACGCCATTGAGGCGCATCACGGCGATGTCGAGCCGAGGACTTTGCTTGCCGTTCTCGCCCAGGCGGCGGACGCGATCAGCGCGAGCCGTCCGGGAGCAAGGCGGGAGACCCTTGAAGCTTATGTCAAGCGCCTGGAAGAGCTTGAAGCCATAGCCAAAGAGTTCGAAGGCGTCGACAAGACATACGCCATACAGGCCGGAAGGGAGATCAGGGTGATAGTCCAGCCGGATAAGCTTGACGACGGCCAGTCGGCGGTAATGGCGCAGGAAATGAGAAAAAAGATAGAGGAAAACCTTCAGTATCCCGGGCAGATAAAAGTAGTGGTCATCCGGGAGACGAGGTCGGTGGAATACGCAAAATAAACGAGTACATAACTTAGCGAGCATAGCGAAGCTAAGTTATAAGCGCGAATTTATTTCGAGGAGGCCCGGAAGGACGAGGCGGCAAGCTTAGCAGGGATCGCTTCCTCGCTAACGCTTCTACCGCTTTTGCCGAGGTTTTCTGTTTCGCCGAGGCTACGCGGGAACAAGTCGGGTGACAAGGACAATAAGGCAACAATAGAAAGATAAACAAAAACATGCGGCTACTATTCTTAGGAGACATAGTCGGATCGCCCGGAAGGGAGATAATCTCCAGAAAGCTGGGCACTTTCCGGAAGGAACGGCAAATAGACCTCGTTGCCGCTAACGGCGAGAACGCCGCCGGCGGCAGCGGGCTGACCCCCAGAATATGCAATTCGCTTATAGAATCCGGGGTCGATATCATAACTTCCGGGGACCACATCTGGAAGAAAAGGGAAATATACGATTACCTTGATTCGACCGACAGGCTGATAAGGCCCGCTAATTACCCCGCGGGGGCTCCCGGCAAGGGATACACGGTGATAAAGACAGCCTCCGGTACCCTTGTGGGGGTCATAAATGTTATAGGGCGCGTTTTCATGGACGCCGTGGACTGTTCTTTCACTAAAGTAAGGGACATAGTCAAGGAGGTAAGGCGCCGGACCCCGGTAATACTGGTAGACATACACGCGGAAGCCACCAGCGAAAAGGTGGCCATGGGATGGTTCCTTGACGGTAAGGTGAGCGCTGTCGTCGGCACCCATACGCATGTCCAGACCGCGGACGAGAAGATCCTGCCGGAGGGCACGGCCTACATCACGGACTGCGGCATGACGGGGCCACATCTTTCCGTGATAGGGAGGTCCAGAGGGCCGATAATAGAAAGGTTCCTGACGCAGCTCCCGACGCGCTTCGAAGTGGCTTCGGAAGGTCTTGAAATGCACGGGGTGCTTATCGATATAGACGAAGGAACGGGAAAGGCCCTTAAAATAGAAAGGGTACAGGAAAAACTTTGAACGAGATGTCCGTTAAGGAAATTAACGCCTATACCGTAAGCGAGCTGACCAGGGAAATAAGGGTTCTCCTGGAGGACAGCCTGTCCGGTATACGCGTGGAAGGGGAGATCTCGAATTTCAAGGTCTATACATCCGGGCACGCGTACTTCAGTCTCAAGGACGAAAAGAGCGTGCTTAACTGCGTGATGTTCAGGAGCCACGCTTCGCGGGTCAGGTTCGAACCCCGCGACGGTCTGAGCGTTCTCTGCCGCGGGAGCGTCAGCGTTTACGACAAGAGGGGACAGTACCAGCTCTATGTGGAATCCATGGAGCCTAAAGGAAAAGGGGCTCTGCAGCTGGCTTTCGAACAGCTCAAGGAAAAACTCCTGAAAGAAGGCCTCTTCGACGAGGAGAAAAAGAAAGAGATCCCCGCGCTGCCGAAACATATAGGGGTGGTGACCTCTCCTTCGGGGGCGGCGATCAGGGATATCCTCAAAGTCGTGCACCGGAGGTTCGATAACATGAGGGTCACTTTGTATCCCGTTAAGGTCCAGGGCGACGGCGCGAAAGAAGAAATAGCCGCCGGTATAAAGGCGTTCAACGCGTACAACGAGCAAATAAAGGAACAAGAGACGGGGGAGGATCCCGTGGATGTGCTGATAACCGGAAGAGGCGGGGGGAGCCTGGAAGACCTCTGGGCCTTCAACGAGGAAACGGTCGCCAGGGCGATCTTCGATTCGGAAATACCGGTAATAAGCGCGGTGGGACACGAAGTGGACTTCACTATAGCCGATTTCGCGGCGGACCTGCGGGCGGCGACACCTTCGGCGGCGGCGGAAGTTTCCGTTCCGCTCAAGAGCGACCTGCTTGACCGGGTAGGGGAATGCAGGAAAGCGCTGGACGAAAGAGTGAGAGAGAAGATAGAGGATCTGGAAGCCGAGGTGCTGGCGCTGAGGAAAAGCTATGTCCTCAGGACGCCCGTGAACATATTTCTTCAGCTCGGCCAGCAGATAGACGACCTGGTCTCCCGGGCCTACTCTCATACGCGCCACCTTTACAGGATGAAAGAGGGGCGGCTCTCGGGCCTCGCCGGCAAACTGCGCGCTTTAAGCCCTTTATCCGTTCTCGAAAGGGGGTACGGCATAACCTTCAAGGGAGATAAAGTTGTAAAGAAGGTCTCGTCAGTGAAAAGAGGAGATGTGATCAAGACCAGGCTTGCGGACGGTGAGATATCCAGTACCGTAGAGACGATCAAGGCCAAAAGTAACGGGTAAAAGGCACAAAAACAGGTACTTTTCCAGGATACGGTGGAGAAAAAATAATGGAGATCTTAGGCCAGAGACTATAGGCTTCAGGTGATGAACTTAACACCTTCAGCCCTTCGTCTTTAGCCTTTATCCTAAATGGAGACGGTATGAAAGAGACGAGTTTTGAGAAAGCGCTGGAGAATCTGGAAAGAACGGTCGATGAGCTGGAGGCGGGGGAGCTTTCGCTGGACGATTCGCTTAAAAAGTACGAAGAAGGAGTGAAGCTTGCCCGGATGTGCCAGGAAAAACTGGAGAAGGCAAAGAAAAGGATAGAAAAGCTTGTAAAGGACGACGGAAAGTTCTCGACCGAACCCTTGGATGAAGAATAGATAGCGTTTAGCGGACAGCGTGTAGCGTATACCGGAGAAATACTATGAGCGAGCATTTGAAGAATATCAAAGGGCCGGGAGACCTCAAGGGAATGTCCGTTCCCGAGCTGAAGGCTCTCGCGCAGGAGATAAGGGAAAGGCTGGTGGATGTCACTTCGAAAAAAGGAGGCCATCTTGCCGCGAGCCTCGGAGCGGTCGAGATAGCGATCGCTCTTCATTATACGCTTAAAAGCCCCCAAGACAAAATAGTATGGGATGTTGGACACCAGAGCTACGCCCATAAACTTTTGACCGGCAGAGAAGAGCATTTTGACACATTACGGGAAATGGGGGGCATAAGCGGATTTCCCAAAAGGGAGGAAAGCGAACACGACATCTTCACCTCGGGGCACGCGTCGACCTCTATCTCCTCGGCGATAGGCCTGGCACAGGCAAGGGACCTTAAAGGAGAAGACCATAAGGTAGTCGCGGTGATCGGGGACGCGTCGCTTTCCGCGGGCCTGGCTTTCGAGGGGATGAACCACGCGGGACACACGAAGACCAATTTCGCGGTCATCCTCAA
Organism: Candidatus Omnitrophota bacterium; assembly: GCA_014728075.1. GTDB lineage: Bacteria > Omnitrophota > Gorgyraeia > Tantalellales > Tantalellaceae > WJMG01. The sequence goes on from WJMG01000008.1 coordinate 66,816, forward strand.
CGATAACGAGCATTCCATTTCCAAGCCGGTCGGCGCCATGTCCAGGTGCCTAAACCAGATGATATCGAATCCGCTCTATAACAGGGTGAGGGACGAGGCCGAAAAAGTGGTCAAGAGCATACCGCGGCTCGGGCCGGCCGCGGTAAAAAAGGTCAAGAAGTTCCAGGAAGGCTTAAAGAACCTTATAGTACCCGGGATACTTTTCGAGGAGCTGGGCTTCAGGTATTTCGGCCCCATAGACGGGCACGATCTCGAAGGAATGATCTCAATGTTCGGTAAGATACTTCCCATGAAAGAGCCGGTCCTCATACATGTTATCACGAAAAAGGGGAAAGGGTATAAGTTCGCAGAGGAAGACCCGACGACTTTCCACGGTGTCGACGCTTTTGATGTGGAAGAAGGAAGCCAGGCCAGCAGCAAGAAGAAATCCTTTACAGAGCATTTCTCCGATAAGATGGCGGAACTCGGAAAGAAGAACAAGGACATAGTGGCCGTTACGGCAGCCATGCCGGGCGGTACGGGCCTTTCGGAATTCGGAAGGCTCTTTCCGGACAGAACTTACGATGTCGGCATAACCGAAGCCCATGCCGTGACCTTCGCGGCGGGACTGGCAAGGGGAGGCCTGAAACCGGTGGTCGCGGTATATTCCACATTCATGCAGAGGGCGTACGACCAGCTTATACACGATGTAGCGCTGCAGAAACTGCCGGTCGTTTTCTGTCTGGACAGAGCGGGTCTCGTGGGGAAGGACGGGCCTACGCATCACGGGGCTTTCGATCTGTCATATACAAGGAACATTCCCGGATTTACGGTAATGGCCCCCAAAGACGGCGAGGAACTCGAACAGATGCTCGAGCGTTCTTTCGAGTGGAACCGGCCGGTGGTCATAAGGTATCCGCGTGGAGAAGCTACCCAGCTTGTAAGCGCTTCTTCCTGCGCGCCGCTGGAATACGGAAAAGCCGAAAGCCTGAGGCAGGGGAAGGATTTTGCCGTAATAGCGCTGGGCTGTATGGTCAACACTTCTCTCCGGGCATGCGATATGCTTTCCGGGCAGGGTATAGAGGGAGCTGTTATAAACGCGAGGTTCGTAAAACCGCTGGACAGTGTCATGCTCGAGGAAGTCTTTCATAAGCATAAAAAGGTCTTTACGATAGAGGAAGGCGTGGCAAGCGGAGGTTTCGGCGGAGCGGTGCTCGAATTCGCCGAGAGAGAGAATATAAGCGGGGTAAAGATCAGGTGCATCGGACTGCCTGATGAATTCATCGAACACGGAAGCCAGGAAGAACTCAGGAGAAAATATCACCTTACGCCCGACGAACTCGCGGGGGTCATTAAGAGCGAGCTCGGGAAATAGTGCCTTTTTTGAGGAAAGTTCGTGTTATGGGAAAAAAGCGGAAAATCAAAGTATACAGCGAAAAGTGCAAGGGGTGCGGCCTTTGTGTTCAGGTCTGTCCCGCGGGAGTCCTGGAGATCTCCGGGGAGATAAACCGCAAGGGCATGCCCGTTGTCAAAGTAAGGGATATAGAGAAATGCACCGGCTGCGGGCTTTGTTTTATAATGTGTCCGGATTGCGCTCTGGAGATAGTGGAAGAGGAGTAGTGGAGTTCGTATCGAGTACCGCGGGCCGCGTATCGCGTTAAAGAATTGGCTGAGGATAGGGGCTATGCCCCGAGGCGGTACGCGATGCGCGAGACGCGGCAATAAGTAGCTGTTTAACAGCGGGAATATTATGGCCAAGATCAAATATTTATCTACAGGGAACGAGGCTTGCGGAGAGGGAGCGATAAGGGCCGGATGCCGGTTTTACGCCGGGTACCCCATAACACCCCAGAACGAACTTACTGCGTATATGTCCCGGAGGATGGAAGAGGAGAAGGGAATATTCATCCAGTCCGAAAGCGAGCTGTCCGCGGTGAATATGGTCATGGGAGCGTCAGCGGCCGGAGCCAGGGCCATGACCAGTTCTTCCAGCCCCGGCATAAGCCTCAAGCAGGAAGGGATATCGTATCTTGCGGGAATGGAGCTTCCCGCGGTGATCATAAATGTAATGCGCGGCGGGCCGGGATTGGGGAACATCTCTCCCGCCCAGGGCGATTATTTTCAGTCGACGAAGGGAGGGGGCCACGGCGATTACCGCCTTATGGTATACGCGCCCTCGACCGTCCAGGAAATGTTCGAGATGACCTACCGAGCTTTCGGTAAGGCCGATAAATACCGGATGACGGTAATGATACTGGCCGACGGTATGCTGGGCCAGATGATGGAGCCGCTTGAGTTCGACGAGGATATAAAGCCCGAAGGCGAGACCCGAAAGCCGTGGGCAATGACCGGCGCCGAAGGCCGGGAAGCCGGCAGCGTAAAGAGCCTGTTTCTGGGAGAAGGGGTCCTGGAAGATATTAACGACAGGCTGCAGGCTAAATACAGGAAAATAGAAGCCGCCGAGTGCGAATATGAGGAATATCGCACCGAGGACGCGGAAGTGGTCATAACAGGGTACGGGACCGTGGGAAGGATCGCGCGGTCGGCCGTAGATATGCTAAGAAGCGAAGGAGTAAAGGCCGGCCTCCTCAGGCCCGTCACCCTCTGGCCGTTCCCTTACGAGCGTCTCAGGGAATTAAAGGGAAAAGGCGCCCGTTTTCTGGCGGTCGAGATGAGCGCGGGGCAGATGGTAGAGGATGTGAGGCTGGCCGTTCAGGACGATCCGAAAGTTTCCTTTCTCGGCAGGACCGGGGGAGGGATACCTTCGGAGGGAGAGATAGTAGAAAAGGCCAGGGAAAAGTTTACAAGTAAAAAGGAAAAGTAGGCCTTCGGAGGAAGAGACCTGTCTCCTCCGCCCTGTACGCTAAATATAGGAGCGACATGTCGACAACATTCAAAAAACCGGTATCCATGCGGGACAATGTGATGCATTACTGTCCCGGGTGCGGCCACGGGCTTATACACCGCCTGGTATGCGAGGTCATAGACGAGCTGGGCCTCAGGGAAAAGACAATAGCAATAGCTCCCGTGGGATGCGCGGTGCTCGCTTACGATTACTGGGATTTTGACACCATGGAAGCCCCGCACGGCAGGACGCCCGCGGTGGCGACGGGGGTGAAGCGGGTTCTTCCCGACAGGTTCGTTTTCACTTACCAGGGGGACGGTGACCTCGCCGCCATAGGGACTTCTGAAATAATCCACGCCGGCAACCGCGGAGAGAACATATCGGTCGTTTTTGTAAACAACGGTGTTTACGGTATGACCGGGGGTCAGATGGCGCCAACAACTCTTATAGGCCAGGCCACCGCGACTTCACAGTACAAAAGGCGTCCCGAAAAAGAAGGCTTCCCTCTGAAGATACTGGAGATGATGGCCCTGCTTGACGGAGTGGTATACCTGGAACGCACTTCGGTACATTCGCCAAAAGATGTCTTGAACACGAAAAAGGCTGTCAAAAGGTCTTTCGAGACGCAGATCGGCAACAAGGGGTTCTCCATGGTAGAGGTCCTTTCGCCGTGCCCAACTTACTGGGGGCTTTCTCCGGTGGAGTCGATGAAGAGGATAGAGACCGAGGTGGTGAAGGAGTATCCGCTGGGGGTCATTAAAGGCTGAAAGCCTTTAATGACAGGTTTAGGGTCCAGGTTGAGTCGACGGTCGACAGACCACGGACCACATATTTGAATAAGATTTAGATTTAGACTGAGATTTAGCAGGCCTTCGGCCTGTAAAGTTCTTTCTCAATCTCGATCTGAATCTCAATCTGAACAATTAGATTCTCTCCCGGTTTATGGGGGATGACAACTTTTACTTTAGCATGAAAAACATCAATGAATCGATCATATGCGCGGGGTTCGGGGGGCAGGGGATAATGACCCTGGGGAAAGTGCTGGCTAACGCTGCCATGGTAGCGGGATACCATGTCACATGGATGCCTTCCTACGGAGCGGAGGTAAGGGGCGGGACCGCTCATGCCATGATAAAGATATCCTCGGAACCGATCGCCAGCCCCATGGTAAGAGAAGTCGACACGGCTATAATAATGAACGATCCTTCACTGCAGAAGTTCGGGCCGAAGGTGAAAGAAGGCGGTCTCCTGATAGTCAATACCTCCATAGTTTCCGCCCATCCCGAAAAGGCCGGAAGAGACCTGGTCCTTGCTCCTCTCACGGACGAGGCCCTGGAGATCGGGAACATCAAGACCGCGAACATGATAGCCGTGGGTATATACATTGCCATAAAAGGTGTTTTAAAAGAAAATACGGTCGATAAGGTCATGGAGAAGATGGCGGCCGGACGGGAAAAGATCCTGCCCGTGAACAGGAAAGCGGTAGAGCGGGGAATGGAGATAGGCCAGAGGCAAAAGGCCAAAGGCAAAGGGTAAGGGGTTGCTTTTCACGGCCCTTAGCCATTAGCCCAATGCCGCAAAAGCGGTTGAAAAGGAGAGCATATGACAACAGTACGATTCGCGCCCAGCCCGACGGGTTTTCTGCATCTGGGGAGCGCGAGGACCGCGCTCGTGAACTGGCTTTTCGCCAGGAAGCAGGGCGGAAAGATGCTTCTGCGGGTAGAAGATACCGATAAGATCCGCTCAAAAGAGGAATACCTTGAGGAGATACTGGAAGACCTGAAATGGCTCGGGCTCGACTGGGACGGTGAACTTACATACCAGAGCAAAAGGTTCGCGGTTTACAGGCAGAAGGCCGAACAGCTGCTTGCCGGGGGTAAGGCTTACAGAGAAGGAGATGCGATAATATACAAAGTGGAGAACGGCCGTACTATCGAGATAGATGACATGATACACGGCAGTATCGCTTTCAGCACCGACGAGATAAAAGACCAGGTGATGCTCAAATCCGACGGCTCACCCGCTTATAATTTCTGCTGCGTGGTGGACGACGCCGAGCTGGGAATAACTCACATAATAAGGGGAGACGACCATATCTCCAATACTCCCAAGCAGGTGCTTTTCTACGAGGCGCTGGGTTGTAACCCTCCGGTATTCGGGCACATGCCCCTTATGATGGGGGCGGACGGCGCTAAACTGTCAAAAAGGCACGGCGGAGTTTCGGTGGAGGAATACAGGAAAGAGGGCTTTATGCCGGAAGCCGTTGTCAATTATCTGATGCTGCTGGGGTGGTCGCCCGGGGATGACAGGGAGATACTGTCCCTTTCCGAAGCCGTAAAACTTTTCGATATAAAGGACATGAGCGATGTCCAGTCGAGATTCGACATACAGAAATTCACCTGGATAAACGCCGAGTATATAAAGGCAACCGATACGGAACAGCTGGCCCGGCTTATAAGGTCTTATTGCTCGGAGAACGGCATGGATATCTCTTCGATGAAAGAGGATGAATTCCTCGAGCTGGTAGACCTTTACAAGGTCAGGATAAAGACGCTCGCCGAGTTCTATCCCCTGACAGAATCTTTTTTTACCGACGATTTCCGCGTCGATGAGAAAGGAAGGAAAAAATATCTCGACAAGGAGGGCAACAGGGAGAACCTGAAGGTGTTCGCTGACCGTATTGAGGAGATGGACGACTTCGGCCATGAAAAGATAGAGCAGGTCTGCAGGGATATAGCCGAAGAAAGGAGCCTGAAGGCGGCGCAGATAATTCACCCGACGAGAATGGCTATAAGCGGACAGACAAGAGGCGCGGGCCTCTTCGAGATGATGGAAGTCCTTGGAAAAGAGAAAGTTCTGGAAAGGATGAGGAAGGCGGCGGAATAACAGCATACAGCGTACAGGATACAGCGTATAGTTATAAGCCCTGAACGCTACACGCTGTACGCTATACGCTTAAACATTATGGAAGAAAAACGAAAAACCAATTTTATACGCGAGATAATTGAAAAAGACCTCGAAGCCGGCAAGTGGGACGGGCGGGTGTGTACGCGTTTTCCGCCCGAACCGAACGGCTATCTCCACATAGGCCACGCGAAGAGCATATGTCTTAATTACGGGATCGCCCGCGATTACAGGGGTACTTTCAATTTAAGGTTCGATGATACCAATCCCTGCGCGGAAGAACAGGAGTATGTCGATTCCATCAAGGAGGATGTTAAATGGCTCGGCGCCGACTGGGAAGAACGGCTGTTTTTCGCTTCGGACTATTTCGAGCGGATGTACGGTTACGCGCTGCGCCTTATAGAAAAAGGCAAAGCGTATGTATGTGACCAGAGCCTTGAGGAAGTGAGGCGCGACAGGGGCTCCATAAGCGAGCCGGGAAAAGAGAGCCCCTACAGGGAGAGAAGCGTTCCGGAGAACCTTGAGCTTTTCGCGAAAATGAGAAAGGGAGAGTTTTCCGACGGATCAAAGACGCTGCGGGCGAAAATAGACATGAAACACCCCAACCTGTTGATGAGGGACCCGGTGATGTACAGGATCCTGCACGCGGGGCATCACAGGACGGGGGATGAGTGGTGTATTTATCCCATGTACGACTGGGCCCACGGCCTTGAAGATTCGCTCGAGGGTATAACACACTCTCTTTGCACTCTGGAGTTCGCGACACACAGGGAGCTTTACGACTGGTATCTTGAAGAGCTCGGGGTGTACCATCCCCGGCAGATAGAGTTCGCCCGGCTCAACCTGGGGCATACCGTCCTGAGCAAAAGAAAGCTTCTCCTTCTGGTGAGAGAAAAGCATGTTTCCGGTTGGGACGATCCCAGGATGCCGACCATTTCAGGCCTCAGGAGAAGGGGGTACACTCCTTCTTCAATAAGGTCTTTCTGTGAGACCATAGGAGTCGCCAGGATGAACAGCATAGTCGATATGGTGGTCCTGGAGAATAGCATACGCGAAGAGCTTAACAGGACGGCCCGGAGGGTAATGGCTGTTCTCGATCCCCTGAAGGTGGTGATAACCAACTATCCGGAAGGGCGGGAAGAGTCTCTGGAGGCGGTGAACAATCCTGAAGACGGGTCGGCGGGAACCAGAAAAGTCCCGTTCTCCCGGGAGCTGTATATCGAACGAAAAGACTTTATGGAGGACCCTCCTAAAAAGTTCTTCCGCCTGGCTCCCGGCAGGGAAGTCCGGTTAAGGTACGCTTATTTCATAACCTGCCGTGAAGCCGTCAAGGACGAAAAAGGCAATGTGACCGAACTGAGGTGCACTTACGACCCCGAGACCAGAGGAGGGGACGCTCCCGACGGCCGGAAGGTGAAAGGTACTTTGCACTGGGTTTCCGCGAAGCATGCCGTAAAAGCGGAGGTCCGGTTGTACGACCATCTTTTCTCCGTACGCGATCCTAACGAGGTTGAGGAAGGAGGGGACTTTACGGACAACCTTAACCCCGATTCCTTAAAAGTAGTTAAGGATTGCCGGATAGAGCCGTTCATAAAAGAAACGGACAAAAGCGAGCGGCTCCAGTTCGAAAGAACGGGGTATTTTCGGCAGGATCCCGAAGATTCGAGCGGGGAGAGTCCGGTCTTTAACCGTATCGCGTCTTTGAGAGATACCTGGGCGAAGATGCAGAAGAAGAAATAGGAAAAACCTATTTCCCCGCGTCACGCGCGCCGTGCCGCGGTAAGATCTTTGAGAAAATATATTACATTCGGGTTTCAGTTGTAAAGGTCTGAGAGAGTGTGAGTAATTGATCATTAGAGCAGTAGGCCGCAATAGAACAAAAATGCTCTAATGCTCCAATGTTCTATTGCTCTAATTGATAAAAAGGCCTGCGACCGCAGGCCTTTTTATCAAATATGGTCGGGATGCAGGGACACCCAGGAGCGAAGCGACGCAGGATCCCCTGATCACAAAGCATATTTGCGAAGAGAAGGGCTGGGAAAGATCACTTTCAGCAGCGATTCGATGAGCATATACCAGCGATCAATTGACAGTTTGAAAAAGAAGCGATAGAAAATGATCGCACAGGTATTAAAAAAGGCCAACCGGAAAGTCAGCCTTTTTTAATAGATGGTTGGGATGCAGGGACTCGAACCCCGAACAAATGATCCAGAGTCATTCGTGTTACCAATTACACCACATCCCAACGGATCTGTAGAAATACGGTCATTATTATACTACAAAACGGTTATTTTTAAAGATTTTTCTGAGAATGCGCCGGGATGGCCGCCCTTTGAAGGGCTGAGGCAGATGGTCGGGGAAAAGAAGTATTCCGGCAGGGGTCATTATGCGGGAACACGGGAAAAATAACATACGGCAGATTAAATGTGCGACGGCGTTCATCGCGTTATTGTTCGCTTTTTTCTTTACCGCGGCTTTCGCGGAGGAAGAAGATGCAAGGGGCGATGTCAGGTTCGTTGTGACGGGGTGCTGGCATCTGGGGGAGTCGGACCCGGCCGAATGGGCGGAAGCGGTCGCGAAAATAAATAGGTTTTCGCCCGATCTGGTCATCTTTCTCGGCAGTATGGTCGATCTGGTGGGGGACGGCGAAAGAAGAACGGGGTACAGCACGCGCCGCGCTTTCGAGGAAGGCATAAAGCTTTCGCCCGAAGAAGTCGACGAAAGATGGGCTCTCTTCGATAAGATAACCGGCTCCCTGGACGCGCCCGTCTACGATGTCCCCAGCGAAAGAACGATCCCCGCCAATAACACCGGTATTACCGAAAGGGCCTTTCTTGAAAGGAATAAGGGAAGGTTCTATTCCGTGGTTTTTGAGGGGTTTCTCTTTATTTTTCTGGATTCGGAATTCCATAACAGGACAGATCTAAGGCAGAGAGGCCTTATAGACCACGAGCAGATGGATTTTCTCGAGGAAGCGCTCGTTAATTCCGGTGAATATGAGAATGTCTTTGTGTTTATACACGCCGCCGCATGGGCGCCCCCTTTCAGGCGGGAAAGCATGTGGTGGCGGAGAATACATCCTCTGTTACGGGGGAAGGCCGGCCATGTTTTCGGCGCCTGCCTTCATTTCCTGGACCATAAGAATGTTGAGGGGGTTAATTACTACATTACCGGCGCAGCGCCCCACTGGCCGGACCCGGACCCCGGAAAAATGTCGTTCCCGCATTTTCTCGTTGTTGATATCGCCGGTAAAAAAGTTTCGGTTAAAGTTGTTCCGACCGGACCCGTAGATCTGGATGAAATAATACGGCCCAACAAGGTTTCCCGTGAAACGGGTTTTCCCGGAGGCGACAGGTAATGCTGTTAAAGAGAACATTATTCACGGTCTTTGTGATCGTCAGTTCACTTATGGGTCCTGCCTGCACACGCGCCGGCGAGGAAGGGACGCGGTTCATCGTGCTCGGGGACCTGCACTTCGGTATAACGGACCAGGATGAGTTCAGGGAAATAGCGGCCGTGATCAACAGTTATGGCCCTGATATGGTGGTCTTTCTGGGGAACGGGATAGACCTTGTCGGTGAACGCCCCCCTCTTGATATCAGCCAATACGATACTTTGACGGCTTTCCGGAGAGGCGAAAAACTCAACCGTAAGCAGATGCTGTTCCTTGACAGCGAGTTCAGGGAGGTTGCGGAGACGATAGACGCTCCGGTATACGGTGTCACGGGAGACAGGAACATTCCTGCCAACAACCCGGATCTTGCCGAACGGCTTTTCCTGGACCGTTACGGAAAACGCTACTACTCGCTGGTCATGGGAAATAACCTTTTTATAATGCTCGATTCGGAGCAGGATAACACCGCCGGCCTGAAACAGAGAGGCCACATAAGCGGCGAACAGCTGGAATTTCTCAGGGATAAGCTGGAGGATGCGGATAAATACGATAATGTTTTCGTTTTCATGCATAAGACGAACTGGCTCGAACCTTCCGAAAAAGAAAAAAGGCTGTTCGATATGCTTCATCGCGAATTGGCCGGAAGGGCCGATCATGTCTTTACCAGCGGGGAATTTGTGCTGGACAGGATGGAAAAGGACAATGTCACTTACATCACCTCCGGAGGAAATCCCAACTGGGAAACGATGAAACCGTTCCCTTCATTTTTTCATTTTCTTATCGTGGACGCGGACGGTCAGGATGTGGAAATTAAAGTAGTCCCTCTTGAGCCGGTGAAAATAGAAGACCTTGTCGTTTCACAATATAACCTCGCGCGCCGGGGCGGTAGCCTGGAGCAGAAAATATGGCTGGACAATCCTCTGAGGGTCTCCATGCTTGAGCCCGGGGATATCGTCAGCGCGGTAGCCCCTGATAAAGGCGATGCCGTGCTTGACCTGGGAGCGGGAACGGGTATATTTACTTTTATCTTCGCGGAAAAAGTAGGTCCTTCGGGAAAAGTTTTCGCCACGGAAACAAGTAAGTCGCTCGTGAAGCATATTGAACAAGAGGCCGAAGCCGAAGGCTTCGGTAACATAGAAGCGATTACCGTTAAGTCCGAGGGCGTAGACCCTTTCTATGCAGGCCACAGGTTCGACATAATATTCCTTTGTGATGTTTATGAGCTTATCGAACGCCCCGTGGAATACTTTTCGGAATTAAGGCGCAGCCTTGTCCCCGGAGGAAGGATGTTCATAGTCTATTACAGGTTCGATTCCGATTTTACCCCGCTAGAGTTCAGGGAAACTGAAAGCCTTAAGCAGAGGCTTGGGCTCGAAGAGGAAGATTTTCCTCTTTATTCAAGGTTGTCCGCCGCGACGGTCAATTCTCTCCGGGACGGGGAAGGGCCTTTGACCGGAGGACAAGTGGCTGAATTGACGGCTGAGCTGAACGATATTCTGGACGACAGGACCCTTTTCCCCGAACTCGTGGAGTACTACGGGGCCAAACGGACCTCTACGGGAAAGATGATATACAGGTTCATTCACCCCAAGGATATCGCTCTGGTGGAATGGCTGGTCGAATACCTGGAAGACAGGGACGCCTTTTCGCCGGGCAGGGAGATATCGCCCCGTACGCGTAAACAGCTTCGAAGGCTTAACCGGATAAGCCTCGCGGGAATATTTAGGAATACAACGCTTTACGATATTTTCAGAGTTGACCGCCTGGGTTATGTAGATGATACGCAGGTCATTTCCGATATGGAAAAGGCCGGATACGAATTCACCGGCAGGCGCGATACCCTCCGTTACCATTACATACTTGAGTTCAAGAATGGGAGTCCAAAAAGCTCCCGGGGAGAAATACATGAGCAATAGACGCATTTACCTGGATAACAACGCGACGACACCGCTTCATCCTGAGGTCAAGACGGCACTTAAAGAAGGAATGGATGCTTACGGGAACCCCTCGAGCATGCACTCTTTCGGAAGAGAAGCCAGAACGCTTGTGGAAAAGGCGCGTGAGAATGTAGCGTCCTTCATAGGGGCTTCCGCCGAGGAGCTCGTGTTCGTGGGGAGCGGCTCGGAAGCCAACAATACAGTGCTATCCATTTTCACCTGTACCCTTGAAAAGAAATGCACCTGTGACCGGTGCGGAGGTTCCGGGGTAATAACCACTACGATCGAGCACCCATGCGTTCTGGAGACCTCAAAATGCCTGATCGACAAAGGTGTTAATGTGAGGTACATAGGGGTAGACAGGTACGGGAAAGTGGATCCGGAAAAACTCGCGGAAATGATAGACGGGGAGACCGGTCTGGTGTCCATAATGATGGCAAATAACGAGATAGGCACCATTCTGGACATAAAAGAGCTGGCCGGGGTCGTACACGAAAAAGGAGCGCTTTTCCATACCGACGCAGTACAGGCCGTGGGAAAGGTGCCCGTGGATGTCAATGAACTGGGTGTGGATTTCCTCACCATATCCGCGCACAAGATGTACGGGCCTAAGGGCGTCGGGGCTCTTTACATAAGGAAAGGTATACCTTTTTGCCCTCTCATAAGGGGGGGGCATCAGGAAAAGGGCCGCCGGGCGGGCACCGAGAACACCCTCGGCATCATAGGCTTGAGCAAAGCGGTAGATATGAGAAGAAAGGAGATGAAGGACGAGGAAGAGAGGCTTCTCGGGTTCAAAACGAGACTCAAGGAGGGCCTGGAAGCCGCTGTCCCCGATATAAGTTTCAACGGCCACCCGGAGGACAGCCTTCCGGGGACGGTAAATGTTTCTTTTGAAGGGGCCGAGGGGGAAGCTATTCTGCTTTACCTTGATATGGAAGGGATAGCCGTTTCTACCGGGTCCGCGTGCGCTTCCGGATCGCTTGACCCTTCGCATGTTCTCCTGGCCACCGGACTTTCCGCCGAATACGCCCATGGCTCCGTGAGAATAAGCATGGGGAGGGAAACGACCGGGAAAGACATAGACAGGGTACTTGCCGTTTTCCCGGAGGTCATAAACAGGATAAGGAATATGTCTTCAGCGTATAAAAAGGGGGAGAAATGACAGACAGCCGGGAATGGGTATATACTGAAAAGGTGAAAGACCATTTCATGAACCCCAGGAACATACTAATGGACGAAAAAGGTTACGAGGCCGACGGCAAAGGTATTGTAGGCAATATCAAATGCGGCGACCAGATGATAGCCTACATAAAGGTCGATAGGGAAAAAGGCGTTATAACCGATTTTAAGTGGAAAACCTACGGATGCGCGAGCGCCATCGCTTCTACTTCCATACTCTCGGAAATGGTAATAGGTATGAAAGTGGACGACGCCTACCACCTGTCCCCCAAAGACATTGCCGGTGAGCTGGGGGGCCTGCCCGAACACAAGGTACATTGTTCGGTGCTGGGGGATAAAGCCCTGAGGGCCGCCATAAACGATTATTATTCACGCAACGGTATGGAAGACAAGATAACAAGAGAAGAAGCCAGGATAGTCTGCCAGTGCATGAATGTCACCGACCGGGATATAGAAGACGCCGTGCTCGACGGCGCGCGCACTTATTACGCTTTGCAGGAACATACCAAGCTGGGTACCGTTTGCGGGCAGTGCAGGGAAGAAGCCGAAAAACTGCTGGAGGAATACAAGACAAAGCATTTTTCCTGATCTTTATGAAAATATGATGTCTCGCAGGAAAGGAGCTGTGTGAGAACGGCAAGGGTACAATTATTTCTTATGGTCGCGCTTTGCGCCGCGGCGGGCCATGTTTTCGCCGCAGGCGCGCCGGCCAGTCCGGACAGGCCCTGGCAACCCGCCTCACGGGAAAAGAAGGACGGCACCTGGACCTCTCTCGAGGAGCGCGGAACGGGCCTGGGCGCTTCTCCACTCGGTCTCGAAGCGCTTTTTGGACTTGCCCTGAGCAACAACCCATCTCTTATAACGAAGTGGGAACAGGCCAGGGCGGCCGATGCCCGTTCACGGCAGGCTGAAGGCGAATGGTTCCCTCAAATAACATCCACCGGAAAATTTTCAAAACAGAGAATAGTAGCGCACCCCGTTACCGGGCTCCAGAACCAGAAGGTTTACGGGTTTTCGGTAGAAGGTACTTATAAACTGTTCGATTTCGGAGCGCGCACGGCGAGGATCCGTTCGGCGGACGAAAGCCTGAGGAGCGCGAATTACGATCTCAACAAAGCGATACAGGATGTCCTGCTCGAAACAGAAAAGGCTTATTACGGCCTTGACGGCGCCAAGGCGGCTCTGGAAGCCCGGTACGCCAGCGTAAAGGACGCCGAAAAGGCACTTGAATCCGCCCGCCAGAGGTTCAAGGCGGGTATAGTTTCCAAATTGGATGTCTATCAGGCCGAGACGGAATATTACAAGGCTTTGTTTGACCTGGAGGACGCTAAGGAATCTCTTAAGACCGCTGAAGCAGACCTGCTTAAGGTAGTTGGCCTGCCCGCCGACACGGAGATGAAGGTAGAGAGCGTACCATGGGACAGCAGGCCCGACGCCCTTGACGAGGAGAATGTAAGCTCCATGGTAGAAACGGCCATAATGAAAAGGCCCGACATAGCTTCGGCCAGGGCGAAATACAGAGCGGCTGAAAGTACCGCCAAAGCCGCCTGGGGGGACCTGTGGCCGTCGATCAGCGCCGGCGGGTCCGCCGGAAAGACATGGTACGATACTTTCGCGCCCGAAAAGTCTTATTCCAATGAGTACGAGTATACTGGCTATCTTAAGTTTGACTGGAATGTTTTTGACGGGTTCGCCAACATCGCGAAGCTGGAGGAAGAAAAGGCTTCGGCCAGGGCCCTCAGGGAGCAGCTGGTAAACGCGGAGCTGGAGGCAAGCGCCGATGTCTGGAGCAAGTTCTACGCTTACAGGACTTCCCGCAGGCAGATGGAATACGCGGAGTCATTTTACAGGTCCGGGCTTTCGTCCTTCGACCTGGCGCTAGAGGGATACAACGCCGGGATAAAGGATATCCTGGACCTTCTCAAGGCCCAGAGCGACCTTTCTTCGGCCAGAAGCGTGCGGGTACAGGCTAAAGAGAACCTGTTCGTAGCTTTCGCGGAACTCGTGCACGCGATGGGCGAACTTTATTTTTCCACGCCCGAAGGAGAGGATAAATGATAAACCTAAACAGGCAAAAGGCGTCGGCGATAAAGAAAAAGGCGACGCGATACGCGGGGGAGAACAGGGGAAGGCTACGGCTTGCACTGATCCTTATCCTGGCCGTCCTTCTGACAGCCCATGTAAAAAGCTGTATGAAGGAGAACGCCGGAAAAGCACCAAGCCCCAGGCTTATTAAGACGGCAAAAGCCGTAGAGAAGGATGTCCCGGTTTTTATCGACTCTTTCGGAACCCTTTCCCCGGTGAACAGCGCGGATGTCGTTTCGCAGATAACCGGGGAGATAAAGGAAGTGCTTTTTGACGAAGGCCAGGAAGTGCAAGCGGGAGATTCGCTTTTCAGGATAGATAAAGCGCCTTACGAGGCGGACCTGCAGCAGGCCCGCGCGCAGCTGGAAGGAGATATGGTCGACCTGAAGTTCAAGGAAGAAACATACAAGAGGAACCTGCCGCTTGTCGAGAAGGACCTTATCTCAAAGCAGGATTTTGACCGGATAAGAACAGAGATGGAAGCCGCGAAGGCCCGGGTGGAGCTTGATAAGGCCAAGGTGGAAGAAGCGCTTATAAACCTGGGCTATTGTGATATAAAGGCGCCGATAGACGGGGTTACGGGCAAACGGCTGGTGGACAAGGGGAATGTCGTTACGGCGAATACCGGCCCGGTCCTGGTGAACATAAAGACCATAGACAGGTTATATGTAGATTTCACCGTTCCCGACAGGCGTCTGCCTTCGGTGAGGAACGCTATGGCAAGATCCGTCCTCAAGGTCACGATAACGCCCGAAGGAGCAGAGGCGGGCACTTACGAGGGAAGCCTCGAAGCCATAGACAATACAGTGAACGAAGCTACGGGCACTGTCGCTTTGAGAGCGGTCGTCCCTAACGATAACAGGGAGCTTTGGCCGGGGCAGTTCGTACAGGTCAAGCTTGTCCTGGAAACTTTAAAAGGAGCGGTCGTAGTGCCTTACGAAGCGGTCCAGCTGGGCAAGGACGGGGAATATGTGTTCGTTGTCAGCAGGGGAAAGGCGGATCTCAGGAATGTGAAAGCGGGGCAGCGGCATGATGACGATATTGTCGTTAAAAGCGGGGTCAGGTCAGGGGAGGTCGTAGCTACCACCGGACAGCTGGGTCTGAGCCCCGGAGTTCCGGTAATAGATGTTACCGACCACATGGACGCTTTAAAGAAGAGGTGGAAGTGAGCTTTTCGGACCGTTTTATACAAAAGCCCATTATGACCATACTCGTAATGGTGGCGCTTACTCTTTTCGGTATAGCGTCTTATTTCCGGCTGCCCATCAGCGACCTTCCTTCGGTAGATTATCCGGTAATGACCATAAGCGTGGGATATCCCGGCGCCAGCCCGGCAACTATGGCATCGACCGTTGCTTCTCCTCTTGAGAACGAATGCATGCAGATACCGGGGCTGCAGTCCATCATTTCCGATAATACCGAAGGCCAGACCACGATAACCCTTACTTTCGACCTTTCCAGGAATGTGGACCTTGCGGCACCGGATGTTCAGGCTGCTATTTCCAGGGCTCAGAGCAATCTTCCCACGGACCTTCCCACTCCGCCCTCGTATTCAAAGAACAACCCCTCGGAAAGCCCGATAATTTATCTCGTTATGACCTCTGATACCATGAGGTCCGGGGACCTTTACGACTACGGCAACAGGTCTATAGGAAAGCAGATAAGCATGATAAACGGTGTTTCCCAGGTACAGGTCTGGGGAGCGAAGAACGCGATGAGAGTAAGGGTGGACCCGGAGAGGATGTCTTCTTACGGCATCGGGATAGACGAGGTCGCCCAAGCGCTCAAAGCCGGTACGGTAACTATCCCGGCCGGGAGCCTTAACGGCGCCGACAGGACCTTTTCCATAGAACCGGAAGGACAGCTTTACGAAGCTTCCGAATACAATGACCTGATAATCAAATATGTGGACGGGTCTCCCGTGCGGGTAAAGGATATAGGCGAAGCGGTGCAGAGCGTGGATAACGATGTGGTAAATGTCATGTTCGGAAGCAGCGAAAGGGAAATGCAGTCAGGATGTGTTGTCATAGCGGCTTCAAGGCAGGCAGGGGCGAACACCGTGGCCGTGGCGGCAAAGGTAAAGGACAAAATAGATGAACTTAAGCAGGAGATCCCCGGCTCGGCCAACCTCAAGATATTCTACGACCAATCGGTTAGCATAATAGAGTCCGTTAAGGATGTAAAGACCACGATACTTATAGCGCTTTGCCTGGTCGTTCTCGTGATATTTCTTTTTATAGGCCGTGTATCCGATACCGTGATCCCGGCCATGGTGCTCCCGATAGCCATAATATCCACTTTTATACTTATGCTTGCCGCGGGGTTCAGCCTCAACAACCTCAGCCTGATGGCGCTGACCCTTTCGGTCGGCTTTCTTGTGGACGACGCCATAGTCGTGCTGGAAAATACCGTCAGACATGTGGAAGCCGGTATAAAGCCCCTGTCAGCGTCCATGAAAAGCATGGATGAACTGACAGGGACCGTAATATCGACCAGCGTATCCCTCATCGTGGTCTTCGTGCCGCTTGTTTTTATGGGAGGGGTAGTGGGCAGGAACTTCAAGGAATTCGCCATGACGGTCATTATGGCCATAACCTGTTCCACACTGATATCACTGACCCTCACGCCGATGATGTGCGCCCGGATGCTGACCCCTAAAAAAGGAGCAGAAGAAAGGACCCCGCTCCAGAAGTTCGCCGATAAGTACATAGGGGGGATGACCGAAAGTTACGGACGCGTTCTGAAGGGCGTACTTAAAAGGAAATACATCTCTGTGACAGCATGGGCGGTTTGTATAGCGGGGATAGCCTGGCTTTTTTCGGTCCTTCCCAAGACATTTATCCCGGAGGGCGATTCCGGAGCGATAATGGGCCAGATGGTCATGCAGCAGGGCACCTCCACGAAACAGATACGGGAACTTCAGGACCAGGTCAATTACATACTCAGGAACGACAGGAATGTCGACAATGTGCTTACGATAACGGGTATGCAGACCGGGGCTGACCAGAGCACGGGCATAGTTTACACCACACTTAAAGACGCGGGCAGTAGAGCCCCTATGCCGAAAGTGGTGGCAGAACTCCAGAGGAAACTGTTCATGTCCCCGCTGGGCTTTACTTTTATACAGGCAATACCTTCTCTTAAGCTCAGCGCCGGGGGGGAAAGCACGGCTACGGGAAGCAAGTATTCTTATACTCTCAAGGGGAACGACAGGGACAAGGTCTATGAGACCGCTGAAAAAGTGGAGAAGACAATGAAAGGGCTTAAGGGCTTTACCAGTATACAGTCCAGCGTCAAGCTTAACATGCCCCAGCTGAAGATAAAGATATTCCGGGACAGGGCTTCTACGCTCGGCATATCGGCTAAGGACATAGAGTACGCCTTAAGCCTTGCCTACGCCGGGGGCAGGGTCACCACTTACAAGACCGATACCGACCAGTATGATGTTATTCTTGAGCTTAGCAGGGACTACAGCAAAAGGCCCGAAGACCTGGCGCAGGTATATGTGCGGTCCTCGACCACAGGTGAGCTGGTGCCCCTCGGGGCCCTCGCGGAGTGGGAAGAGAGCGTAGGCCCCCAGAGCGTTCCTCATTCGGACCAGCTTAATTCCGCCACGCTTTCTTTCAGTCTGGAACCGGGGGTAGCTATAGGGAACGCTATAAAAGACCTTAACGATGGGATAAAGGATATCATGCCGCCCGACATAAGCGGTACTTTCGAGGGTGAGGCCCAGGAGTTCGAAGAAGCCGTGGCCAGCCTGGGCGCGCTGCTGCTCGTGGCCGTCTTCATCATGTATGTCATACTCGGCATACTTTACGAAAGCTACATACACCCGTTTACGGTGCTTACCACTCTTCCGGTAGCCATGTTCGGGGGGCTCGCCACACTTTTTATCTTCAGGTCTGAGCTGTCCCTTTACGCGTATATCGGTATTTTCATGCTGTTGGGGATAGTGGCAAAGAACGGTATAATGATGGTCGATTTCGCCAACCAGAACATGGACGAAAAAGGCATGAACAGTTTTGACGCCATTCACGACGCCTGCCTGATAAGGTTCAGGCCCATACTCATGACAGGCGTATCTTCGATCGTCGGAGCGCTTCCCATAGCGCTGGGTTTCGGCGCCGACGGTTCCTCCCGTATGCCCCTGGGCCTCATTATAGTGGGTGGGCTTGCTTTCGCTCAGGTAGTAACTCTTTTCGTTACCCCGGGGTTCTTTCTTTACATGCAGGTCTTCCAGGAGAAGTTCCTGGACAGGTTCGAGCTTACCAGGTCCGTTGCGGCCCGCAAGCATTTGGATTAAGCGGCAGCGCGCCAGCGCTCCGGTAACCTCGCGGCTTAAACCGGATGTTAAGATTTAGACTTAGATCCAGTAAGGTTTCGGCGCGTAAAGACCTTTCTCGATCTCGATCCGGATCTCGATCTTGCTTTTTTAACATTCTTTCCATGACACTCTTATTCTTGAGAGGCTGAAAAATGATACGCCTTTAGCCGGGGAGTAATTATTTCCCCATGGCGGCAAGCGCCTGGTCGGTCACTATCGCCATCAGGGAAAGGAGGAAGATCGCAAGATAGTTGAACATTTCGCGGGAACGGAGTATGGAGTTCAATATATATTCTGTTACTTCTTTGTCTTGTTCGTCCATGCAGGGGTTGCGCCTGACTTTTTCGACCAGTTTGAAATCCCTTATCGCTTTGCGCCTTTTATGCGCGATATAATAGCGGTACGCGAAGAAGAAGATATAGCCGCAAGTACCGAAATACCAGGCTATCCTGACCAGTTCAACATTGAAGTGGTTCAATATTATAAGCGAGCGGAAAGAAACGGCTGATAATAAACCCAACGCGAAAAAAAAGTTTATCACAGCAGGGGGGTAGGTCCTGGGAAAATGCCGGTCCTGGGCTGAAGACATCCTCTATTTTATCCCTCTCATTGTCTTTTCCTTCAAGTATTCTATATTATCGGCGCTTAAGGATATCTTCTTGAACATAACGACGAGCAGCAGTTCAGCCATTAAGCCGCGCAGTTCGGGGTCCTCTATCCTGTCGGGAGTGTCCGGCCTTACTTTTGACGCCAGATAACCGAAGAAATCGTCATCGGTCCTTGCGTTAGGGGAGATCTTCCCGGAGTCAAAATCCTTTCGCGCCTGGAGCATATAATCAAACGCCATGGGAAGAATATCCGCGGAATCCTTACGCAGTTTAGCTATCCTGCGGTTAGCCGCCTGGTAGTCCGCTATCTCTTTCATTACTGGTTTTGCGTTATGCCCGTCGTGCCCGGAATAGGACCATACAAGAGAATAATCGTAGCCCGCTTTTTCCAGGCGGAACAGATTTTCCTTTAATTTCCCTCCGGGTGATATTTCTCCCATGCCTACGGGTCGGCCTTCCGGTTTTTGGCCCAGTTCCTGCCATATCTCACTTACCGGCAGGTCAAGAGGCCAAAGCCCGGGTTTGTCGATGTTATAGGATTCCAGGCTCTCCCAGTAGTGTAGTGTAAGGACATCCATGCCGTCGCCTATCGGGGCCCAGTACCTCAGGTCGCCCGGCCAGCTCCTGAAGCCGCAGGAGACCGGAAGGGTAGGGCCTACGGCGTCCTTGATAAGGTACATCCCTTCTCCGACGAAATTGAGAAGGTCGATGAAGTGTTTTCTTGTAGCCAGCAAAGTAGCGTTAGCCGGCTCGTTCATTATTTCGATGAGGGCGACATATCTGTAAAAACGCTCGTCTTCCGCCAGCTTTTTCATCAGTTTCCAGAGGATGGCCTGGGCTTTTGTCTTTGTCACCGGGTCCGTTACCACTTCCGGGTGTTCCCCCACATTATACATGCGCATGGGGCCTTCTTTCGTCACTCCGTCCCCGAGCAGAAAATCGTAAAGGGCCAAAATGACCTTTACTCTTTTACCCGTCTCTTTTTCGACCTGTTCGAGGATGTCCAGTAAGGCCAGGAAATCCTTGTGGACATGTTTTTCCAGACCTTTCAAGAGACCATCATCATCGTAAATAAAGAAGGAGTCCTCATTTTTATTCAGGAACTCCGTGAATCTTTCCACGCTCATGCCCGCGGTTTCCTGTACAAGGCCTTCCATCCCCTCGCCGAACCCCGTAATGTCTTTGCCTTTTTCGTCGAAGGTATAGACCCCCTCAAGATGCCCCAGGACGAGAAGCCGGACCAGGTCGATGTTCGCTCCGGCGAATATCTTGAAATCCTCTACGGCGGTACCTTTGGTTAACGGGCTGGAAAAACCGAAATGCATAAGATCAAAATCCTTTTTACCCACACAGGGGTATATCTGAGGGACTCTCATTATGTTCTCGGGCACATCTATGACCGGGAAGGGATAATTGATACCCACATCGTATCCCCCGTGTTCCTTTATTGACCTTACGATCTCCCATTCGGACGGGTCCCGTTGGAACCTGGAGAAGTCAATGGCTTTCAGGGGGCTGGTTCTGGTGTATTCGCGCGGAGTGATGGCAAGGTTGTTCAAGGCGACCTGTATCTCCCTGGGTTCGAGAGGCGCGTGAGAAGCTTCGAAATTCAGTATGAGGGAAGTTACCTTTTCCGGATCAAAATCAGGCATTACGAGGCCCTTGGGTATCGGATTAGTGGTGGACACTTCCAGGGTAGCCAGGTTGGCAAGGCCTTCGGAAAGAGAAACATTAGGCCCGAACATCAAGTTGCCGTTGATATCCTTTATCCCGACCCTGGCCCTGAAAGGTTTTTGCCATACATCCGTGGTGTCCGTCATAGGGCTCATCAGGACCTCAATGTGCATGTTGTTAAGGTTTATAGGCTGGTCGAATTCTTTTATAAGCTCGACCTTGTAAAAGGGGTTCTGCCAGTCTATACCTCCTTTGAGCATCATCAGAGTGTCCAGCTGATACGGGTTCTCGCCCCCCAGTTCTTTTACGCAGATACCGCTTTTATCGAGGGAGCAGGTTTCGCTTATTTCCAGCTCGCCGTAAGCTCCCAGGCCCTGAGGGTCACGGGCGGACCAGCCGGTATCGAACTGTACGAGCTGGCCCTGTTTGATCTGGACCGGTTCCAGGACTATGGGCAGCATGTTCTCCGTGTGTGGGCTGTCGGTTTTTATCCTTAACCGGAGAGAGGCCTTTTGCGCCAGTTCTTCCACGGTCTTATCGACAGAGAAAGGGTCCAGCGGCAGGGTGAGAAATACCCTTCCCTCGAGGTTACAGGAAGAGAAGTTCTTTACGGATGAGCGGACATTGCCGTTATCGTCCTTGATGGTAAGGGCGAGCGTGCCCTTCTGCTTCCGGAGTTCCTGCGGGATGAAGACAGACATCGAAAGGAAAAAATCCTGGAGATTCCCGGAAAATTTGTGAGTAGGGGAATCTTTATCAAAAATGTCCCGGTAGTCAAGGTCTATGCCTGTTCCCATCGCGTTTATAAAAGTGCTTTTCTCGACGAATTCCGGAAGGTACTTGTCGACACTGGCGAAACCGTTCTCGGTGAATTGCCATTTAATGGCCGCGGGATCTATATCAAGGCCTTCTATGTCGAAATTGAACAGCGAGTAAGTAATGGAAGAGTGGCGTTTAGAGCCTTCCATCAGAAAATAGTCCACCGAGAAGAGGATGGAATGTTCCGGGTAGAATGTGTTCCGGTTCTCGTATTCAACGGGTTCTTCCGGGACTTGAAGGCTGAAATGGTACAGTCCCTCTTCGCGGACATTAGCCCACTCGCTTTTGCCGTAGTACTCCGCCCACTCGCCGTCCTTTTCGGATTTTACGGAAACATGGAGTCTGTTCGGTATTACGGTCGAAGAAGAAACGGCGCTTTCGGGTATCAGGATATCGATGTTTATGGTCTTGCCCGGGATATTCTTTCTCAGGTAGTCGTAAGAAAGGCCCGAATAATATTTAAGGTTAAGCGCGCCTCCGTAACTTATCCTTTCCGGGGTTTGGGGCAGGGAAGAGGAATGTACGAACCAGGTGGTAGAGTGGTTCTGTTCGATGGAATAGACGGAATAAGGGCTGGTTTCGTCTATTTCCCAGTATCCCTGAAGGGTGCAATCCCCAACATATCCCTGTGAGCGGAGGACTTCCAGTCCTTCCTCGACCGGTAAAGGGTCCGCTGAGGGCGCTTGCCCGTGCGAACGGCCGGACGAAAAGAAGACGAGAAAGGAAAGAAGGCAGAAGAACGGTATAAAAGCTTTTTTTCTCATAGGTAACCTACCTCGCATTAGGGCGTATAAGCCGAGTGTATTACTTTCACCACGAATATTATTATAACATTATACGGCCGGGGAGCAAGAAAATAGGTGAAGAGGGAAGCGGCGCCGGAAGAAAAGGCCGGGGTGGGGACAGGTGCCGCTATGGTTCCGCCCCCGGTACGAATGACAGGTCATTCTACGGCCCGGAAGACCAGGATCTTTAATGTTCTCCGGTCCAGGTCAATGCCCTTCAGCTTCCCGATGCGTAATATTTCAAGAACGACATCCTTCAGGTGTGAATCTTTCGTGCGTTCCAGCCTTTCGTACGCGTATGTATAAAAGTTTTTGTCGGAAAGGTCGGCTTCGGGGGGACGGACAAGATCATCATATGAACTGTCGAAAAGGTCCCTCGCCGCGAAGAGGTACATAAACGCGTTCTTTATGGTGCTTTTTTTATTTTTTTTGAGTTCCGCGAACAGGTAATTCGATTCCTGGTATTTTTTGATGTCGTCCATGTAAGGTTTGGCGTTATAGCTGTCGTGCCCGGAATACGACCATACCAGCGAAAAATCGTAGCCGGCCTTTTCCAGGCGGAAAAGATTTTCCCGGATGTCGCCTAGAGGACCGATCTCGCCCATTCCGGTCAACCTTCCGCCGGGTTCAGCACCGAGGTTCTCCCACAGTTCCGCGGCCGGCGCATCAAGCGGCCAAAGAGAGGGCTTGTCGATATTATAGGATTCCAGGCTCTCCCAGTAGTGGATCATAAGGACATCGACCCCACCGGCAATAGGAGCCCAGTATTGGAGGTCTTCGGGCCAGCTTCTGAAACCCACCGATACCGGGATGGAGGGACCAAGGGCGTCTTTCATCAGGTAAAGGCCTTCTCCCACGAAATTCAAAAGGTCGACAAAATGCCGTCTCGTGGCCAGTACCGTGGCGTTCGCGGGTTCGTTCATTATCTCGGCCACGGCGATATACCGGTAGAAACGCTCGTCGCGGCTCAGCTCTTTTAATATCTTCCAGAAGAGCGCCTGCGCTTTGGCCTTTATGACCGGGTCGGTAACGACCTCGGGATGTTCACCTACATTGTACTGCCTTAAAGGTCCTTCTTTGGAAGAACCGTCCCCCAGAAGAAAATCATAGAAAGATATTATGGCCATCAGCCGTTTTCCGGTACGGTTCTCGACCTCCTCCAGTATATCCAGAAAAGCCACAAAGTCGCTGATCACATGTTTTTCCAGTCCCAGAAGGTTACCGTGTCCGTCTGTGGGGAAAAAGGTGGATTCGTTCCGGTTGAGGAAATCGGCGAACTTTTCGACGCTCATCCCGGCGGTCCTTTGTATCAGGGCTTCCCGTCCGTCGGCAAAATCCGCGATATCTTTGCCTCTCTCGTCAAAAGTATATACACCGTCCAGGTGCCCCAGGACCAGAAGCCGGACAACATTGATGTCTTTTTCCGTAAATGAGATAAAGTCATCAAGAACGGTCTTTCCGGTAGTCTCGCTGCCGAAACCCAGATGCATGGGATCGTTGGCTTTCATTCCTACCGAGGGGTATATCTGAGGAACCCGGAGAATGCCTTCCGGAAGGTCCAGAACGGGGAAGGGGTAGTTTATGCCTACCAGATAACCCCCGGCTTCCTTTATAAGCCGGGTCAATTCCCATTTTGAGGGCTCTACCGGAAAAACCGAAAAATCAACCGGTTTTGGAGGGCTTGTGCGCTTGTATTCACGGGGGCTGATGCTGAGGTTGGATAGTGAAAACCGCAGGATCACAGGGTCGGTGGGGCCGTGTGACGCTTCAATGTTTATGATCACGGAATCAACTCTTGCGGGGTCGAACCCGCCGGTGACCAGGCCTTTTGGCATCGGATTATTAGTGGATACATCCAGGGCGGCCAGGCTCGGCAGCCCTTCGGAAAGGGATATGTTAGGCCCGAACATCAGGTTGCCGTTAATATCCTTCAGCCCTACCCGGGCGCGGAAAGGCCTTTGCCAGACATCCATGGTATCGGTCAGCGGGCTTATGAGGACCTCTACGCGCATATCGTCAAGGTCCACAGGCGCTCCAGGGAGGTCCCTTATAAGTTCGACCTTGTAAAAAGGGTTGCCCCAGTCTATACCGCCTTTCATTTTCACGGCCGCGTCCAGCTGGTAATGCCCTTCCGCGAGAGAGCGAACCGCTATATTGGAGGCCCCCACGCTGCCGTCGGGCCTTACCTCAAGTTCCGGGTAGGCTCCGAGGCCCTGGGGATCGCGTACGCGCCATTTCGTGTCAAATGGAATAAGGTGGCCCTGTTTGATCTTCAGGGGTTCAAGCGCTATAGGCATCATTCCGGGAGTATGCGGCTCGAAGGTCTTTATCCTCAGCTTTAGGGTCGAGCTTTCGAGCAGCTCCGATAAACCCGATGTAACGGAAAAAGCTTCCAGGGGCAGGGTCAGAAAGACCTTGCCTTCCAGGTTGCAGGAGTTAAAGCTTTTGACCGAGGACCTGACCTTTCCGTTTTCATGGTGCAGCGTAAGGGCCAGAGTGCCTTTCTGATAACGCAGTTCCTGCGGTATGTAGACCGCAAGGACCATGTACATGTCGTTCAGTTCCCCGGAAACGGGTTTTTGCCGTATTACGGAGCCTTCCGAAAAGACCAGATCAAGGCCCCGCCCCATTGCGCTGATAAGGGTGCTTGACCTTGAGAATTCAGGAAGGTATACACCCTCGACCGCGTAGCCGTTCTTCGTGAACTGCCATTTAAGGTCTTTCGGGTCAAGCTTTATCCCCTCTATCTGAAAATCCGAGAAGGAATAAATTGCCGAAGAATTGCTTTTTCTGCCCTGCATAAGATAGTAGTCTACGGAGAACAGCACCGTTCTGGAGGGATCGAATATATTGCCTGAAGCTAATTCCGCGGGTTCGGAAGGTATATCTATATTGAAATCGTATATCCCCGGACTGCGTACGCTGGTCCATTCTTTTCCCCCGGGGAAAAGGTCAACCCAGTTACCGTCCTGTTCCGATTTAAGGGAAACCCTCAGCTTGTTGGGAATAACGGGACTTGAACCGACCGATGCCTCGGGGATGTTAACGGTCACGGAAACGGTCTTGCCGGGCAGTTCTTCCCGGAGGTAATCGTATGTGAGCCCGGAGTAGAATTTAAGGTTAAGCGCTCCCCCGTAGCCTGTACGGTCGGTGGTCTCCGGGACCGGACCCGATTGAACGAAATAGGTCGTAGATGCGGTTTTTTCTATGGTCCTGGATGTTTTTTCTCCGGACTCCGGGGTGAAAGCGTAAACACTGTCCTTGTCGATCATCCATTTACCGTCCACCGCCGTATCCCCGACATAATCCTTGTTGAAAACAGCGGCGGCTCCGCTTTCTTTCGTAAAGAAGACCGATACCGACATTATCAGGACAATGAAGGATAAATTGACCGCCCGTAAAAATGGGTTCATCTGTTCTCCTTGTTTTAAACGCTGATAAATAATTTTCCGCCCCCGGAGTAAAGTATTTTTATATATTATAGACCGCAAAGCGGCAAAATCAAAGTTTTGAGGTGTTTTTTTGGCGAAAGAAGTGGTTTTTGAGCCATTTGGAGTTGAATCCGGCAGGGCATAAGGGGTATAATAACCAGAGTGTCGGGCGCAGGGGCAGTCGGAGAACCGGTATACCCGTTAAGTTTCAAAGTATCATCGCTCGGCTTCGCCCCGCTTGTGCCACAATGTCAGAGCAGGAGCAAGGCGCGGGTCCGGGTGCGTGAAGCCAGCCGTGTTCGTGTCGCGTCACGCGGTACGCGATGCCGGTATGTACCCCTATCTCTGGCCCCCCTGGCCTTATGACTGCCGAAGGCTGACGCTCTGATACTTTGATTTTCTGACACTTAAGACGCTGGACCCGGTCCTGCCATGGCTGCGGGAGCGGTTTTCGGCCGGCTTCGCCGAGGACTTCATGGGGTGACGATTTTACCTGTGAGCTGGGGTCCGGAACGCAAAATAAAAGGAACTAACTGGAAAAATGGATACGACACATATACTCGCCGGAATTATCGTGTTCCTGTTGGGACTGGCCGCGGGGGCGGTTCTTTTATGGCTGATATCCGTCAGGGACCGGAAAAAACTGATAGAACTTAGAAGTGAACTGCAGGTCTCGGAAAAAGCCCTTATCGAGGCCCGCGAACGCTCGGAAGAAAGAGAAAAAGCCTTTGAGGATATACGCTCCAGGATGGAGGGACTGCAGAGGGAAAAGGCGGTCGCCGAAACGCGCATGGAAGAGACCGTGAAGAAGATGGAGGAGCAGAAGGAGATACTCGACCGGGCGCAGGAAAAAATGCAGGACGCTTTCAGGGCTCTTTCGGGGGAATCCCTTAAAAGCAATAACCGGGCTTTTTTGGACCTGGCGAAAGAAAGCCTGGAGGGGATACTCAACAAGGCAACGGGTTCTTTTGATAAAAAAGAAGAGTCGATCAAGGGTCTTGTAAGGCCTCTGGAAGAAGCGCTGGGTAAATACGAGCGGCATCTGGGTGAACTCGAAAAGAACCGGACAAGAGCTTACGCGGGGTTGGAAAAACAGATAGAGTCCCTGATGGATTCACAGAACACTCTCAGGAAAGAGACCGGGAACCTGGTAACGGCCCTCAGGAAACCCCAGGTGCGGGGCAGATGGGGAGAGGTGACGCTTAAACGCGTGACCGAGCTTGCCGGGATGACGGAATACTGTGATTTCACGGAACAGGTTTCGGTGAATACCGACGAAGGAAGGCTCAGGCCCGACATGGTGGTACACCTTCCTTCGGAAAGAGAGATAGTGGTAGACAGCAAAGTTTCGCTGGACGCCTATCTGGACGCCATAGAGTGTGATTCGGAAGAGGAGAGGACGGCGCATCTCGTACGCCATGCCCAGCAGTTGAAGAAACACCTGCGTACGCTCGCCGCGAAGAGCTACTGGAACCAGTTCTCAAGGACCCCGGAATTCGTGGTAATGTTCATACCGGGAGATTCTTTTCTGAGCGCGGCGATAGAACAGGAAAAAGGTCTTATAGAGGAAGGAATGGAGCAGCAGGTCATAATAGCGACCCCGACCACTCTTATAGCCCTGCTCAGGGCTATCGCTTACGGGTGGAGGCAGGAGCAGATAGCCAAAAGCGCCAAAGAGATAGCGGCTCTCGGGAGGGAGATATACGAGAGGTTCCAACCCTTTATGGAACATATAAACCGTACGGGGGGAGCACTTTCCCAGGCAGTCGTTTCCTTTAACAAGATGATAATGTCTCTTGAAAGAAGGGTCCTGGTCAGCGTTCGGAAATTCAGGGAACTGGGGGCTACAGGGGACAAGGAGCTCAAGGAACCGCAACAGATAGAACAGACCCCTATGAGCACCCAGGACAAGTAACCCGGCGCCGTCCGCGGCGCGTGCGCCAGGGGGATTAAAATGAAACAGAACTTTGACCTGCATATACATACTACGGCGTCGGACGGGGTCCTTTCTCCTTCAGAGGTGGTGGAGAAGGCCCTCGAAGAAGGCCTCAGGACCATTGCTATAACCGATCACGATACCGTAAGCGGAGTAGAAGAAGCCCTTGCAAAAGGCCGTGAGGCGGGAATAACCGTCATTCCCGGAGTGGAAATAAGCGTGGAATTCTCGCCCGGGACAATGCATATGTGCGGATATTTCATCGACCCGGGAGACCCGGCCCTTTTAAGGGTTCTGGAGAAGATCAGGGGCGGAAGGAACAAAAGGAACGAGATCATCCTGGAAAAACTGAAAAACTCCGGGATGCATGTTTCTCTTGAAGAAGTCCTGGCGGTGTCCGGAGAAGAGGTCGTAAGCCGTAACCACATAGTAAAGGTGATGGTGGATAAAGGTTACGCGGGGTCCTCGCAGGAGGCTTTTGACAGGTTCCTTGCCAGGGGAATGCCCTGTTACGCCGAAAGGGAGAGGCTTTCTCTGGAAGCGGCGGTCAGGGCCATCACCGGCGCGGGAGGAGTGGCCGTTATGGCGCATCCCGTCCAGCTCCGTCTTTCGGGCGAGGGCTACAGGCAGATATTCCGGCAGGCGGAAGAAGCCGGGGTTTCGGGCGTAGAGGCTTATGCCAGCCATCATACGGAAGAGGAGAACGCCTTTTTTCATGGACTGGCAGAAGAGCACGGGTTTTTTGTCACGGGAGGGAGCGATTACCACGGAGAGGTTAAACCCTCCTCCAGGCTGGGTGTTTTCGGGGATAGAGTAAAGATAGACCACGACGCCCTGATAGAGAAAATGAAGTCGTTAACGCCAAAGAAGGGAGCTTAATCTTGAAAAAAGCGCCATTAGACCCGCACGGCGGAGGCATGCTTGTGAACAGACAGGTGCCCGAAGACCGCGCGAACGAGTATTTGAAAGAGCTAGACGGATGTAAGACCTACACTATTTCCAGGGGCGACCTTTCCATGTTCTACAGGATCGCCGACGGTACGCTTTCTCCCCTTGAAGGGCCGATGGGAAGCGGGGAGTTCGACCAGGTGCTTGAGAAGGAGTTCATTACAAGGAACGGTAAAAAATACGCCTGGACCATCCCGGTGGTTTTCCCGGCCGGGAAAGCGGAAGCCGAAAATTTCTCTCCCGGGGAGAAGGTCAGGGTAGAGGACGAAGACGGACGGATCGTCGGCGGACTGACGCTGACCGAAATATACGGCTTTGACAAGGAAAAATACAACAGGTCCGTCTACGGCACCGGCAGGACCGACCATCCGGGGCCCAGGATAGTGAACGACGATCCCCGGGATATTCTCGTTGCAGGTACAATAGAAGCCCTTCCCCAGCCTAAGGACGATCCCTGCGGGAGATACATCCTCCCTCCGGAAGAGACGCGCGGGATCTTCAGCCGCAAAGGATGGGACAGGGTCGTGGCATTCCAGACGAGGAACCCCCTGCACAGGGCCCACGAATACGCGCTTGTTTACGGCCTGGAAAAACTTACCAGGGACGGTTTTTTCGCCGGGGCGGTCCTGAACCCTCTTATAGGAGAGACCAAGTCCGATGATGTTCCCGCTTCGGTCCGCATGAAGACATACGAAGCGCTTATAAATGGCGGGCTTATAGGTGAGGGAGACAAGGACGAGGATCTCTGGAGCGGTAGAGACTATGCTTTTTCAGACCAGGTACTGTTGATGGCGCTTGATGTTAAAATGTTCTACGCCGGGCCGAAAGAAGCCATAATGCACGCTATTTACCGGCAGAACCTCGGTTTTACGGACATCGTCATCGGCCGGAAGCACGCCGATGCCCCGTTCGATGACGGAGAACCCGTATGGGGAGATTTCGACGCCCAGCGTAAATTCGATGAGATGGAAGGGGAACTCCTCATAGAGCCTGTCAAAGTGGGATACGCCTGTTTTTACGAAGAACTGGGAAAAGTAGCTTTAATGGACGATTGTAAGGACAGAGGATGGAATGCTGTAACCATATCGGGAAAGGACCTGAGAAAAAAGCTGCATAACGGCGAAGCTATAGACGAGAGGATAATGCGGAAACCGGTGGCTGATATACTTGAGGACCATTATTCCGGAAAGGAGCGAAGCGGTGGAAAATAAAAGTTCCAATGTCGTATGGCACGACCACGGTATAGACAAGAAACAGAGAGAAGAGCGCAACGGTCATAAAGGACTTATTATCTGGTTCACGGGCCTTCCTTCTTCCGGGAAGTCCACGGTAGCTTCCGCCGTCCAGAAAGCCCTTTTCGAGAAAGGATGTTTTACCTACATACTCGACGGGGACAATATAAGACACGGGCTTAACAAGGACCTGGGATTCTCCCCCGGGGACCGCGAAGAAAATATAAGGCGTATAGGAGAAGTGGCCAAACTATTCGCCGATGCCGGCGCTTTTGCCCTTACGGCTTTTGTTTCTCCGTACAGAAAGGGAAGGGACCTTGTCAGGGAGTTGATGGAAGAAGGCGATTTCGTCGAGGTCTATGTTAAGACCAGCCTCGAGGAATGCGAGAAGAGGGATGTCAAGGGTCTTTATAAGAAAGCAAGGTGCGGGGAAATACCCGACTTTACGGGTGTTTCCGCCCCATACGAAGAACCGCTGAAGCCGGAGATAATCGTCGATACCGACGCCGAAAGCGAGCAGGAGAGCGCGGAAAAGGTCCTCAAATATCTCAGGGATAACGGGTACTTTAAATAACAGAAATGGGTCCTGAAACTTTTTTTGCCATAGCCGTGCTGGGCGGCATGATATTTCTGCTGGTACGGGAAACAATGCCTTCGTTCGTCGTGCTGGGAGGGGGGCTGTTCCTGTTCCTGGTCGCCGGGCTGGTCTCTCCGGAAGAGGCGGTGTCCGGGCTGTCCAGCCGGGCCACGGTTACCGTGGCCCTGGTTTTCATGGTAGTCGCGGGAGTTTACGAAACGGGTGCCGTAAAGGTCGTTCAAAACTACCTTTTGAAGATGAAGCGAACGGAGGGAATACCGTCCGCTGTTTTC
The DNA here is from genome assembly GCA_014728075.1 of Candidatus Omnitrophota bacterium. GTDB lineage: Bacteria > Omnitrophota > Gorgyraeia > Tantalellales > Tantalellaceae > WJMG01. The sequence continues at coordinate 97,766 of WJMG01000008.1, forward strand.
AGGATAACTTTTCCGGTAGCGGTTCTGTCGGCCTTTCTCAACAACACGCCCATAGTAGCTATGTTCGCGCCCATGGTCAAGAGATGGGCGGAATTAAGGCAGATACCATCCTCTAAGTTCCTTATACCTCTTTCTTACGCTTCGATCATGGGAGGCATGTGCACTCTTGTGGGCACGGCGACCAATCTTATCGTAGACGGGATGATGCGGGAAAACGGCATGCAGGGCCTTTCCATGTTCGAGCTTGCCATGGCCGGTGTCCCGTGCGCGGCGGCGGGTATACTGTATCTCGTGTTCGCCGGGCACAGGATATTGCCGGAACGCAAGGATATAATCGAAGAGGTGAGGCAAAAAGGGAAGGAGTATTCCGTAGGCATGCGGGTTTCCGGTGAATGCCCTTTTATCGGCCATACCATAGAGGAGGCGGGGCTCAGGAACCTCAGGGGGGTATATCTTATAGAGATCCATCGGGGGAAAAGGACCTTCGGGCCCGTTTCTCCCAAAGAAAGGGTCAGGGAGGGAGATATATTCTATTTTGTAGGCAACGCGGGCGCCGTGGCGGACCTCAACGAGATCCCGGGCCTGGTCATATCTTCTCACAAGATGTTCGACGATGAGTTTACCGCAGCTTCCTCCCATTTTGTCGAAGCGGTAGTTTCGGAGTCTTCGCCTTTGCTCGGAAGGACGGTAAAGGAGACCGATTTCCGGAAAAGGTATTCGGCCGGCGTTATCGCGATACACCGTAACGGCCGGAGGGTGGAAGGCAAGATAGGGGATATCCGGTTAAGGGCGGGGGATGTGCTTTTTCTTCTGGCCAGGGACAGGTTTACCTCTACCTGGGCGGGGTCCAGGGATTTCTACCTTGTTTCTACAGTGCGGAACAAGGAAGAGAAAAAGACGCAGAAGGCGGGGCTGGCCGCGGTGATATTTATTTTCATGATAGCCGCTGTCGCCCTGGGTGGTATGCTGCCCGGGATACAAGGGGAGAAAATATCGATATTCTACGCCGCTGCCGTTGCCTGCGCGCTGATGGTCTTTACCGGCTGCCTTTCCTTGGGAAAGGCGAAAAAGGCACTCAGGCCCGATGTGCTCCTTACCATAGCGTTCGCCATAGGTATAAGCAAGGCGCTTGATAACAGCGGGGTAACGGATCTCGTTTCCCGCCAGATATTGCTTCTTAACGGGTTTACCGGGCCTTTAGGCGTCCTTGCCGCCGTATACGCCGCTACGGTTATATTTTCTACGGTCATAACCAATAAGACCGCTGTGGTGCTTATGTTCCCGGTAGCTCTGTCCGCGGCCTTGAACGCGGGAGCTGACCCTAAACCGTTCATGGTATCGATCGCTCTTGCCTCCGCTTCCTGTTTCGCTTCTCCCGTGGGATATCAGACCAATCTTATCGTTCAAGGCGCCGGGGGATATAAGTTCAGGGATTTCCTTAAAGCCGGCGTGCCTCTGAACCTTATATTTTTTGCCATATCGATGTTGCTTATTCCCCTTTTCTGGCCTTTGTGAGAACGGGGCCAGTGGCCCTTAAGCACAAAAATATGAGGACTTCCGGAGAAGTCCTCATATGTATGGTGCGCGAGGGGAGAAAACAAGCCCCGAAGGGGCGCAGGATCCTGCCC
>WJMG01000064.1 GCA_014728075.1 Candidatus Omnitrophota bacterium
AGTCAGAGGGGCGCCGGCTATCGGCATAGCGGGCGCTTACGGGCTCTACCTGGCGGTCAGGAACAGCCGCACGAAGTCTTATGAAGCGTTCAGCTCGGAGGTGGACAAGGCGATATCTTATCTCGCATCTTCGAGGCCTACCGCTTCAAACCTTTTCTGGGCCCTGGGAAGGGTGAAAGTGGTGGTGGAAAAGAACAGGTCCGATTCCGTGGAAGAGTTGAAGAGGAAGATACTGGACCAGGCTCACGCCATACTGAAAAGCGACAGGAAGGAATCCGAAGCCATCGGTGAGTACGGAAAGCAGCTTATAAGGCAGTGGAGCTCGGTACTGACCCATTGTAACGCCGGAGCTCTTGCCACCGGAGGGCTGGGAACGGCGCTAAGCGTTATTTTCGCTTCCAGGGAAAAGCTCAGGAATGTTTATGTGGACGAAACAAGACCCGTGCTGCAGGGAGCCAGGCTCACCATGTGGGAAATGATGAAAAAAGGCATACCCGCTACCCTTATATGTGATAATATGGCGGCTTCCCTGATGGCCGGGAAGGAGATCGACGCGGTCATAGTAGGAGCCGACAGGATAGTCTCGAACGGCGATTTCGCCAACAAGATAGGCACTTATAACCTTGCGGTCCTGTGCGCTTATCACAAGATACCTTTTTATGTCGCGGCGCCCGTTTCAACATTCGACCTTTCCCTTACCTCGGGTAAATACATACCGATAGAGCAAAGATCCTCTGAAGAGGTCAAAAAGGTGAACGGGTCTTATATCACCCCGAAAAAAGCTTCGGCGATCAACCCGGCTTTTGATGTTACGCCCGCGAAACTGGTGACCGCTATAATAACTGAAAAGGGAGTGGTGAAACGGCCCGATAAAAAGAAGATAGAAAGACTGGTCAACAGCGTTTAGCCCCCGTCACCCGGATCTGACCCGTGCGGCGCCGCACGGACGCGTATTCCGGGGCGCGGGATATCGAAAGCGAAGACATGCGTGAGCTCAGGATAATAGATCATATGGAACAGCTGTCCGGGAAAAACCCGGAGGGAGTGGTGGAGGGTATAGGCGACGACGCGGCGGTTATCGATCCGGGCGGGAAGGAATATCTTCTATGGGCACAGGACATGATCGCCGACGGCACCCATTTTCGGGCAGGGAGGGACGCGTACGCGTCAATAGGCCGTAAGGCCGTGGCCGTCAATATCAGCGATATAGCGGCAATGGGCGGAATTCCCAGGTATATTTCGGTATCCCTGGGCATACCGAGCGGAACGGGCTCCCGGGCTGTAAAGGCGATATGCGGGGGGATAACGGATACCTGTGCCGAACACGGGATGAAGGTGCTGGGAGGGGATACGGTGCGCTGTTCCCGTCTGGTGATTGACATTTCCATTATCGGCAGCGTTGCCAAAAATGGCCTGAGGAGGAGGTCGGGGGCATCAGCGGGTGAAGCAGTTATCATTACGGGCCCCGTAAGGAACGGCAGGAAAAGGCATCTTGACCCGCGGCCCCGGCTGGAGGAGTCGATTTTCCTTTCCGGCAGAAAAGTCACCTCCATGATAGATGTCTCCGACGGCATAGGCCCCGATCTTATACGCGTCTGCCGGGCCAGCGGGACCGGGTGCAGACTGTACACGGAAAATATTCCTCTGGAAAAAGGCCTTTCTCTTGAGGATGCTTTGTATTACGGCGAAAGCTTCGAGCTTATGTTCACTATGAACAAGAAAGACGCCGATGAGATCGTCCGGAATAAAGCGCCTTACGGGTTTTATCTGATAGGGGAAATGACGGACAGCGTGAACAGATACGAAATGACCCGAAACGGCACCGTCTCGGGGAACCTGGAGTTCAGGGGATTCGAGCATTGATCAGTAAAGGCCGGAAACGACCATGTATACGGTAATAACACATTCGCCCGAAGAAACGATCGAGACCGCCGGCGTGATCGGACGGTCCCTGGGACCGGGAAGTTTCGTGGCTCTTTCGGGTGATCTGGGCGCGGGAAAGACCGTCTTCGCCAAAGGGCTCGCCAAGGGCGCCGGCGTCGCGGAATATTTATATGTGAACAGCCCGTCTTTCGTGATATTGAAACAGTATAAGGGGAAAATGGACCTTTATCATTTTGACCTTTACAGGCTGGAAGAAAAGGACTTTGAAGAGACCCTGGATTACAGGCGGTATTTTTACGGGGATGGGATCGCCGCGGTGGAATGGTGTGACAGGATACCGCACCTTCTTCCGGAGGAGTATCTGGAAGTGAAGATCGTTTCTCTCGGAGATAACGAAAGGAAAATAACCTTAAGGGGCATCGGTAAAAGATACGAAGAATTAGTTGAGCATATGGGGCGCGGGTCCTAACGCATAGCACTCTCACCGGAGAACCTCGAATTACAACATGACGCCTGAACCCTGAGAACACCGGGATAAATATAATGAAAGTACTGGCATTCGATACTTCGACAAAATATCTTACGATCGCTTTGCTGGAAGGAGGCCAGGTGGTCTCCGAATACCACGAAGAGGCGGGTATACTTCACAGCAAGATACTTATTACCGCGGTGGACGGGGTGCTGCGGAGCGCCGGATGCGGTATAAAGGAGATAGAGCTGGTATGCGTGGGGACCGGGCCGGGGTCTTTTACCGGCTTGAGAATAGCCTCCGCGACGGTCAAGGGTTTTGCGGCGGTTACCGGGGTTAAGGTCAAAGGAGTTCCTACGATAGATGCCATAGCGCTCAGGCCGGGCATAGAGAATGTAAGAGTAGCGCCGCTGCTTGACGCCAGAAAAGGCAAGGTCTATTCGTGTTTCTACAGGATCTTGGATGGTGAGTTGATCAGGCTGTCCGATTATATGCTTCTGACCATAAAGGACCTGGCCTCCATGATAGAACACGAGACCGTGTTCCTGGGAGACGGTCTCGAAAGTTACGGAGATCATTTAAGGGGCGTTACGAGCGCTATACCCCGTAGGGACCTGGACTGGTATCCGCGGGCTTCCGATATAGGAATGCTCGGGATCAGGATGTCCCGGGACGGATACGATGCCCCCGAAGACCTGGAGCCGATGTACCTGCATTCAAGGGAATGTAATATAACCGTTCCGGGAAAAAAACAGATCGATCTAGAGTCCGGGGATTAAGGACAGCGGGGTTTCGCCTGTAAGTCCCCGATACCCGGACCCGGACATATCCTTATTATGAACAAAACTACTTACAGACCTACATGGGCCGAGATAGACCTTAATGCCCTTAAACACAATCTTAAGAGCGTGAAGTCGCTCCTTCGGGAAGGCGTGGGAGTGATGGCCGTGGTCAAAGCCAACGCTTACGGCCACGGTATATGCGAAGTAAGCCGGGCGCTGGTTGAGGAAAAGGTGGAATATCTCGGAGTTGCCACCGTGGACGAAGCCCTGACCATCAGGAAAGAAGGGATAAATATACCTGTTCTGGTGCTGGGGTCCGTTCTCCGGGAAGAGGCGGAAGTGTGTGTTGACAACGGAGTAACCTTGACCTTATGTGATCCCGACCTGTTACGGGACCTCGATGAAATAGCCCGGAAAAAGAAAAAGAAGGCGAAAGTGCATGTTAAGGTCGATACGGGTATGGGAAGAATAGGGGTCTGGCACGAGAACGCGCTGGAATTCGTCAAACATGCGGCAAAGTCCGGGAATATAGATCTGGAGGGCATCTATACTCATTTTTCCTCGGCCGGAAGGGACAAGATGTTCACAAAACTCCAGATCTCTTCTTTTTCGGACCTTCTGTCGCGAATAGAAGGATGCGGTATATGCATAAGATATAAACATTCCGCCAACAGTATAGCGGCCGTCGACTGGAAAGAAACCCACCTGAACCTGGTCAGGCCGGGCATAGTCCTTTACGGCGTTTATCCTAAAGAAGACTTCCGCAAGTTGTTCGAACTGGAACCTGTGATGAACCTCAAAACGAGGATCGTTTTCTTGAAAGATACACCCTCGGGCAGGTCGATAAGTTACGGCAGGACCTACATTACCCAGAAGCCGACGGTAATAGCTACGATCCCGATCGGATACGCCGACGGCTATGGCAGAATACTTTCAAATAAAGCAAAAGCGCTTGTGAAAGGTAAGTTTGTCAGAGTGGTAGGGATGGTGACCATGGACCAGACGCTTATGGATGTCGGCAATGTCAGAGGAATAAGTTTAGGGGACGAGGTTGTCCTTATCGGTAAACAAGGGGCCTCTGAAATACAGATCGAAAAGATAGCAAAGCTTGCCGGGACCATACCCTACGAGATCCTTTCCGCTATAACAGACCGCGTGCCCAGGGTTTACAAAGGGGCCTGATCCTTTTCCCTCCGCCGCAAAAGAAGAAAGCCTTTCGCCAAAAGGGCTTTTTTTATTTTTTTTGAAAGAAAATAGCCGAAAAAGTTGTATATAATAGTAGAGGCGAGAGACCAGGGGCCGGAGGTTCCGTTGAGGTGGGACAGATATAGGTAAAGGGATAGGAAAAGGATCAAGTAATGTAGTTTCTGTATATATGCTTTCAGTGATAACAGGACTTTCCTTTATCTGATCCTTATCCCCTTATCCTTACTTGTTTCTACTGGTTCTCCTGCATCATGCCCTATGCGTACTCTCGGTCACTGGTACTCTTGTGCACTTGTGCTCTGGTGCACCGGTTAGCTGGTGCTCTAACTCGCGGTACGAAAATTGTCGGTTCCCTGTGCCTTGTAAATTGTGCCTTGTGCCTTGGAACTTGTGCCCTGTTAACTGTACGGCTCTACTCGCCAGTGCCCGATAGCCGGCCCCTGATATCCGAAATCTTGACAAAAAAAGGGGGCGTTGATATACTTATTAAATATGTGCGCGCCGAAGACCGTGCATATAGGAAATAATATTTAATATTATAAGGAGAAAACGCATGTCAAAGATCACAGGAGCAGAAATACTCATCAAGAGCCTCCAGCAGGAAGGGGTCAAGCATATATTCGGTTATCCCGGAGGGTCGGTAATACCGCTTACCGATAAACTGTATCAGCAAAAGGATATTCGGGTGCATCTTACCCGGCACGAACAGGCTGCTGCCCATGCCGCTGACGGGTATGCCCGGGCTACCGGTACTGTCGGAGTCTGCATGACGACTTCGGGCCCCGGCGCCACGAACCTGGTCACCGGTATAGCGACCGCTTACATGGATTCCATTCCCATAGTGGCCATAACCGGTCAGGTCAAGTGTAACCTTATAGGCAACGACGCTTTTCAGGAAGCGGATATGGTAGGTATTACCAGGCCGATAACCAAGCACAATTACCTGGTGAAGGACATAAAGGACCTTGCGAGAGTGGTCAAGGAAGCTTTTCATATAGCGAGGACCGGCCGGCCCGGCCCCGTCCTTATAGATCTTCCGGTAGATGTCCAGCTTCAGGAGGCCGAGTTCAAATATCCCAAAACGGTCAATATAAAAGGCTATAAACCAAATTACAAAGGGCATCCGGTACAGATAGAAAAGATAGCGAAAGCGATAGAAAAAAGTGAAAAACCCCTTTTGTATGTCGGAGGCGGAGTAATACTTTCGGGGGCCAGCGGTGAGCTGACCCGGCTTGCCAGGAAGAGCAATATACCCGTTACCACTACGATGATGGGGCTCGGCGCGTTCCCCGAGGACGATGAGCTGAGCCTGGGCATGCTGGGTATGCACGGCACCGCTTACGCCAATCACGCGACACAGGAGGCCGACCTGATCATAGCCGTAGGCGCCAGATTCGATGACAGAGTTACCGGAAGGCTGGATACTTTCGCTCCCAACGCGACGATCGTTCATATTGACATAGACCCCTCCAGCGTAAGCAAGAATGTCCCGGTGGATATTCCGGTTATCGGAGACGCGAAGACCGTGCTTAAGGAGCTTATCAGGGTGGTGAAGAAAAGGCCTTATAAGGACTGGCACGATACCATACGCAACTGGAAAAAAGTCCTGCCTTTGAAATACAAGTCCGACGATAAACTGCGCCCCCAGTATATTATCGAACAGATCCGGCAGCTTACCAGGGGAGAGGAAGTTATAATCGCCACGGAGGTTGGCCAGAACCAGATGTGGGCCGCCCAGCATTTCACCTACTCGGATCCCCGCACCTGGCTTTCAAGCGGCGGACTGGGGACGATGGGATACGGGTTCCCCGCGGCTATAGGCGCTCAGGTAGGAAAGCCGGAGAGCCTTGTTATAGACATAGCCGGAGACGGCAGTATCCAGATGAATATCCAGGAGCTCGCCACGGCCGTGCTGGAAAAGCTTCCCGTGAAGATAATAATACTCAACAACGGTTATCTCGGGATGGTCAGGCAGTGGCAGGAGCTCTTTTACTCAAAAAGGTATGCGCTTACTACGCTGGCCGAAAAGGATCTCACCAAATGCCCTGATTTCGTAAAACTCGCGGAAAGCTACGGCGCAAAAGGAATAAGGGTCACGGCAAAAAAGGATGTCAAGAAAGCCCTGAAGCAGGCTTTTAAGGCAAAGGGGCCCGTCATAGTCGATTTTATCGTGGAAAGGGAAGAGAATGTCTTTCCTATGGTGCCCGCCGGGGAATCCATCAGCAATATGCTGCACGGCCTGGCGTGATCCGGAGAACGGTAAAGCTCATAAGAGAATAAAAGATAAAAGGAAGAAAACATGGAAAAAAAGAAAAAAATGGACAAGTTCGTGGTCTCGGTGCTGGTAGAGAACAAGTTCGGAGTGCTTGCCAGGGTGGCGGGTCTTTTTTCCGCCAGGGGATTCAATATCGATTCTCTCGCGGTGGGGAAAACGGAAGATCCGGAGGTTTCCAGGATGACTATCGTGGTGGAAGCGGACGAAAGGATACTCGAGCAGGTAGAGAAGCAGCTTAACAAGCTCATAGATGTTATCAGGGTCCAGGACCTCACCAAGGGAGATTATGTGGCGAGGGAACTGATACTGTTAAAGGTCAGGACCTCCGATGCCAAGGTAAGAGAAAAGGTCGTAAGGGTAGCGGAGACCACCGGGGCCGAGATAGTAGATGTGGGGAAAAGATCCATAACTGTCGAGGATACGGGCGACGAACATAAGATAAACGCTCTTATGGAACTGTTGAGGCCCTATGGTATTCTCGAGATCGTAAGGACAGGAAAAGTCGCGCTTCCCTCAGAGTAGAAAAGCGCGGGCTTTCATTACGCGGAATTTCACAAGAACAGGAGGAACAAAAGATGGCGAAAATGTATTACGATAAAGACGCGGACCTGGGGATACTGAAGGAGCAGACCATAGCGGTCATAGGTTACGGGATACAGGGGAGAGGCCAGGCCCTTAATCTCAGGGACAGCGGGATAAAGGTGATCGTCAGTGAGCTCGAGGGTACACCTAATCATGAACAGGCCCGTAAGGACGGGTTCGAGGTGCTTGCCGCCGCGGAAGCCGCGAAACAGGCGGATGTCATACAGGTGCTTACCCAGGACCATGTGCAGGCATCCGTATACAAGAAAGCTATTGAACCCAACCTGGAAGAGGGCAATTCACTGGTTTTCTCACACGGTTTCAATATCCGTTTCAAGCAGATAGTTCCTCCCGACAACATAGATGTTTTCATGGTGGCTCCTAAAGGTCCCGGGGCTCTTGTCAGGAGGATGTATGAAGAAGGAAAGGGCGTGCCTTGTCTTATAGCCGTGCATCAGGACCACAGCGGTAAGGCCAGGGATAAGGCTCTCGCTTACGCTAAAGGCATAGGCGGGACCAGGGCCGGGGTGATCGAAACCACTTTTGACGAAGAGACCGAGACGGACCTTTTCGGGGAACAGGCGGTGCTTTGCGGCGGAGCTTCGGAACTTATAAAGGCGGGATTCGATACTCTGGTAGAGGCGGGATACCAGCCGGAAATAGCTTATTTTGAATGTCTTCACGAGCTCAAGCTGATCACCGATCTTATATACCAGTACGGTATAAAAGGAATGAGGAGCAGGGTATCCGATACCGCCGAATACGGGGACATAACACGGGGCAAAAGGATAATAAACGAAAAGACCCGGGAGGAGATGAAGAAGATCCTCAAAGAGATACAGTCCGGCGACTTTGCCGATGAGTGGATAAAGGAGAACGAGGACGGGAGGCCGAACTATTCCCGTATAACCGAAGAAGAGAAACAACATAAGATCGAGGCCGTGGGAGAAGAGCTGCGCGGCATGATGCCATGGATGTAAGATCATCACATGGCTTACGCGGCTACAGGAAGCGTAAGGCATAGGTGATGATCTTGTTGCGGGGAGGGCTGAAAGCCCGACGGGGGAAATCTGATCAAGAGACCGCTTCGCCGCCGGCGCTCCCCGCAATAACACAGAATCGGGAGAAACCATGAAAAAGAAAGACAGAGTCCTTATATTCGATACCACGCTCAGGGACGGGGAGCAGACGCCGGGGGCATCGCTCACCGTGAACGAAAAACTGAAGATCGCCCTGCAGCTCGAAAAACTCGGTGTCGATATCATCGAGGCCGGATTCCCGAGGACCAGCGCGGGTGACCTTGAAGCGGTGAAAACCGTCAGCAGAAAGCTCAAGAAGCCCGTTATTTGCGGTCTTGCCAGGGCCATAAAGCAGGATATCGACGCGGCTCACGAAGCGTTGAAGAGCGCGAAAAAGCCCAGGGTCCATGTCTTTCTGGCCACCTCAAAGATCCACATGCAGCACAAGCTTAAGAAAGCCAAGGACGAGATACTCAAGGCTTCGATCGACGCCGTTAAATACGCCCGTAAAAAATTCGACGATGTGGAGTTCTCCCCGGAGGACGCTTCCCGGACCGAACTTGATTTTCTGGCGGAAGTTGTCGAGCGGGTAATAAAGGCCGGGGCGAAGACGGTTAATATTCCGGATACCGTAGGGTACGCCTATCCCGAGGAGTTCGGGCGCACGATAGAATATCTGATGAACAATGTGCCTAACATCAACAAGGCGGTTATAAGCGTTCACTGCCATAACGATCTCGGGCTCGGAGTAAGCAATTCCCTGGAAGCGGTACGAAGGGGCGCCCGGCAGATCGAATGCACGATCAACGGCCTGGGGGAAAGGGCCGGTAACGCGTCGCTCGAAGAGGTAATAATGGCGATGAAGATGCGTAAAGATGTTTTCAGGGGCCTGACTACGGGTATAGTTACTCCGGAACTTTACAGGACGAGTAAACTGGTGAGCAAACTCACGGGTATAAAGGTCCAGCCCAATAAAGCCATTATAGGAGAGAACGCTTTCAGCCATGAATCAGGTATACACCAGGACGGTGTGCTCAAGAAGCGTGTGACTTACGAGATAATCAGGCCCCAGGATGTGGGATTCAAGGGAAGCACGCTCGTTCTCGGAAAGCTTTCCGGGCGCCACGCTTTCTCCGAAAGGCTCAAGAAACTCGGATATTCCCTTTCCGCCCGGGAAGTGGACCAGGCTTTTATCAGGTTCAAGGACCTGGCGGATAAGAAGGCCAAACTTTTTGATGAAGACCTGGCTACCATAGTTGAGGACGAGCTTTCGACGATACCGGAGGAGTACAAGCTTCTCAATTTTCAGGTGACCTGCGGCCACAGCGTGAAACCGATAGCTAATGTTGAGCTCAGGAAAGGGAAGGAGACCATCTCCGCTTCCGCTGCCGGTGACGGGCCGATCGACGCCTGTTTCAAGACTATCGATAAAGCCCTGGGTTGTAAGGGTAAACTGCTTGATTACAAGGTTAACGCCGTGACGGGCGGAAAGGACGCCCTGGGAGAGGCAAGTGTAAGGGTCGGGTTCGGGAAGGACATGATCAACGGGCGCGCCTCCTCGACGGATGTTATAGAGGCGAGCGTGCTGGCCTATGTTAACGCCGTTAACCGGCTTTCCCTCCGCAGGAAAAAGAATACAAATAAAAGCAGAAGAGCAAAAAGAAAATAAAGTAAAGCCGGGCAAAGTTCCCGGTTTTGCTTTATTTTCGATGGAGAAAAAGCAAGTGACTAAATACGGCCTTCTCGGAAAGAACATCAGCTATTCGCTTTCGCCGCTATTGCATAACGCGGCTTTTGAGAAGTTCGGCCTTGAAGCGGGATATGTTATTTTCGATAAACAAGAGAGGGAGTTGGAGACTTTTTTCCGGGAAGAGGTGCTCGGTGGTAAGGTGAAAGGCTTCAATGTAACGGTACCCTATAAGATAAAGACCAAAGAATTCCTTCAGGGCAGGAACGCCGATCTGCATAACTGGGTGCAAGTGATAGGAGCCCTTAATACCGTTAAATGCGTGGACGGAAAGCTTTACGGATATAACACCGACGCGGAAGGTTTTTACAGGTCCGTTCAGCAGGAGTTTGGGATACGGATCGGCCCCCGAGAAGAATACCGCATGTTCATAGCGGGTGCCGGAGGCGCGGGAAGGGCCATAGCCTTATTTACAGCGTCTATGGGCATAAAAAAGCTGGATGTGTTCGATGTCGATCCGGGAAGGCTGGATTCACTTAAGGAAGCTTTCGGACAATACCCCCCGCACATCAGGGACAAATTCAACCCCTTATATTCACAAGACGAGGCTGCCGCCGCTGCCGCTTCGGCTGACATAATAGTGAACGCGACCCCGCTCGGCACTCACGAAGAAGACCCGATGCCGTTACCGGGCGGGGTCTTAACGGATAAACATATGGTGTATGACCTTGTCTACGCGAGAAAGACCGAGCTTTTAAAGCATGCGGAAGAGGCAGGCGCCGGGACAGCCAGCGGAATAGGAATGCTCGTTAACCAGGCGGCAAGGTCTTTCGAGATATGGACGGGTAAACCCTTTGACGATGTGTGTCAGATAATGCGGGAAGCGGCGGAGAAAGCTGTGCGTGAAGCCGCGCGAACCGAACGGAGATAAAGTGGCTTATTTTGTTGTCTTCATTTTCGGGGCGGTAATAGGGAGTTTCCTCAATGTGTGTATATACCGTATACCCAGGGGAAGGTCCATTGTGACTCCCCGTTCTTTCTGCCCGAATTGCGAAGGCCCGATAGCGTGGTACGACAATGTCCCTTTGCTTAGTTTTTTGGTCCTCGGGGCCAGGTGCCGGTCCTGCAGAGGCAGGATACCGCCGAAGTATTTTGTGGTGGAGCTCATTACGGCGTCTCTCGGGACGCTCCTTTATTATTTTTTCGGGTTCACGCCGGACTTTTTCGTTTACTGGACCATGTCCTGCGCGCTGATAGTCATAAGTTTTATAGACATCGAGCGGAGGGAAATACCGGATGTTATAACTCTTCCGGGAATAGCGGCGGGGTTCGTCATGGTTTCCGTATTCGCCCTGCACGGCGCCCCCGCTGTTTCAGCGTTCAGGTCGCTGGCCGGTATTTTCGCCGGCGGAGCAAGTATGTTCGTGCTCGGATATACGGGAGAGCTCATATTTAAAAAAGACGCTCTGGGCGGAGGGGATATAAAGCTCATGGCAATGATAGGGGCTTTTCTCGGATGGAGGCTGGTGCTTCTTACTTTTTTTACCGCCCCGATACTGGGGTCCGGAGTAAGCGTGTTCATGATGATAAAAAAGCGAAGAGAATCGATAGCCTACGGCCCTTATCTGGCAGGAGGGGCTATAGTAAGCCTTCTTTTCGGAGATCAGATCTTGAGGTACCTGTTCGTATATTGACCCCCCGGCCGACCGGCAGCGGACAGGACGGTAACAATTAAAAAGGAGACCCCACATGATAAGATACATGACCTCCGGCGAATCCCACGGTAAAGGCCTCATGGCCATAATTGACGGAGTTCCCGCCGGACTCGTTCTTGACGAGAAGGTTATAAACGCCGACCTGGCACGACGAATGCACGGGCATGGAAGAGGCGGAAGGATGGCCATAGAGGCGGATAAAGCGGAAGTCATTTCGGGTTGCCGGAAAGGACGGACCATAGGAAGCCCCGTGGGGCTTTACATTAAGAACAACGATTACAAAATAGATGAACTTGCCGATGTTAAATGCCCCAGGCCGGGCCACGCCGACCTGGCGGGGATAATGAAATAC
>WJMG01000065.1 GCA_014728075.1 Candidatus Omnitrophota bacterium
GCTCCTTATAATCTTCGAGATCAAATTGAAACAGGTTTCTTTAAGGAACCTTTCAGCGGCCGTATTCGGGCTATTTTTCGGCTTTTTCATGGCCTGGATACTGACTCTCATCGCCAGGATAATACCTATGGATGAGATCTATTACGCGGTCGCGCAGATCATTTTCACGCTGATCTTCTGCTATCTGGGGATGGTCCTGGCCCTTAAGGGCAAAGACGAGTTCAACCTCATAATACCTTATGTCAGGTTTTCCAGAGAGGACCAGCGGGACCAGTACATCCTGCTGGATACCAGCGTAATAATCGACGGAAGGATAGCCGGCATATGCGAGACGGGTTTTCTCTCCGGCAGGATGGTGATCCCCAGGTTCGTGCTGCAGGAGCTTCAGCAGATAGCGGATTCTTCAGATGACGCCAAGCGCAATCGCGGAAGAAGAGGCCTGGATATGCTCAATAAGCTTAAAAGCCTTCCGGGGGAAGAAGTGATAATACACGAAGAAACGCTTCCCGAGATCAAAGGAGTGGACGCCAAGCTGGTGAGGCTGGGGAAATTGCTGGATTGCCAGATACTAACGAACGATTTCAACCTTAACAAGGTAGCCAAACTGGAAGGAGTCAAGGTCCTTAACATTAACGACCTTGCTTCCGCCCTCCGGCCGGTCGTTTTTCCCGGGGAACAGATGAGCGTATATATAAGGAAAGAAGGAAAAGAAAAGAACCAGGGAGTGGCTTTTATGGACGACGGGACCATGGTAGTCGTCGATAACGCCAGAAAATTGATAGGTAAGAATGTTACGGTCGCGGTAGCGAGTGTCCTTCAGACCTCGGCGGGGAGGATGATCTTCGCTAACCTTCAGGGAAATTACGCTCCGGAGAACAAAAAGAACGATAACGGCCGGCATAAATAGGCCTTCAAAATCCAAGCGGAGACGCGTATGAGCGTATACAGGATCGGAATAGGGTACGATATTCACGCCCTGCAGAAAGGTGACGGTCTGCCTCTGGGAGGGGTGCGTATACCCTTCGACAGGTCGTTCAATGCCCATTCGGACGGTGATGTGCTGCTTCACGCTGTTTGTGACGCGATACTCGGCGCCATGGGTAAAGGGGACATAGGGATGATGTTCCCGGACACGGACCCGTCTTTCAAGGACGCGGACAGCAGGACATTCCTGGAACGGGTAAGTAATATGGCCGCAGAACACGGGTATTCACTTGGTAATCTCGATTGCGTGATCGTGGCTCAGGAGCCAAAAATATCCCCGCACAGCGCAGAAATACGGGGTTCAATAGCGCAGATACTTCGGACTTCGGAGGATAAAATAAATTTGAAAGCCAAGACCGCCGAGAAGTTAGGCCCTGTTGGCGAGGGAAAGGCGATCGAAGCCCACGCCGTGGTGCTCCTGGAGAAATAAAGCAAGAAGCCTTTGATCCGGGCGGGGTGGAGAAAAAACCGCAGATCTTACGCCTGGTTTACGGTATATTTTGACATTCGGACCTTGAAATCCAATTACGAGGAGTCAACATGCTTACTGTTATTATAACCCTGGCCGTAGTACTGGTGTCCTATTATGTCCTGTCCCGGGTGTTTTTTCCCGAAGAGATAAAAGCGGCCATTGAAAGGGACCCCGCGGCCGCGGGCCCGGCCGAAGTGGTCTTTACCTACTCCGGGTTCCATGCCCTTGTCTTTTACAGGGCCGCGAGGTTCTTGCTCGGTCTGGGGACACCTTTTCTGCCCCGCATGGTCTCACAGGTGGGGAGGCTTGTCACCGGTATAGAGATACATCCCGGCGCCCGCATAGGAAAAGGCCTGTTCATAGACCATGGCATGGGAGTGGTCATAGGCGAGACCACCATAGTAGGTGATAATGTGACGCTGTTCCAGGGGGTAACGCTCGGCGGGACCGGAAAGGAAACCGGGAAAAGACATCCTACTATAGGCAATGATGTCGTAATAGGCGCGGGCGCCAAGGTCCTGGGAGATATCAGGGTAGGCGATAATGTCAATGTGGGCGCCAATGCCGTGGTCCTGCGGGATGTGCCGGACGACTCAACAGTGGTCGGTGTTCCCGGAAGAGTAGCGAAAAAGAAAGGTAAACGGCTGCCCGGCGGAGTTAACCTGGACCACAGTTCGCTCCCGGACCCGCTGCAGCAGGCGCTTGAAAAGCTCCAGCATGAAATAGACCATATCGAACACGAGATAGCGGAATATCATGAAAGTAAAGGAAATAACAGGGGCTAGGCTAAGGGCGAAAGCCTGAAGGGCCGGCTGCTGGCCGCGGACCGCGGGACGCGGTGCGGCCATGAAAGATAAGAGGCATCCACGGCCTCTGAACTATGAGATAAGAGCCGGCTTCACGATAGGTGCCGAATAATGACGCCGGTACGAAAGGTTGATAACATGATAGCACTGTACAATACCCTTACAAGGAAGAAAGAAGAGTTCCGGCCCCTGACAGAGGGGATGATAAATATGTATGTATGCGGGCCCACTGTATACGATGTCCCCCACATAGGCCACGCCAGAAGCGCGCTGGCCTTTGATGTCATACGAAGGTTCTTCGAGTATTCGGGGTACGAAGTGAATATGGTGAGGAACATCACCGATGTCGATGACAAGATAATAAACAAGGCTATTGCCGAACTGGAAGAGCTCGGTAAGGGCGTAGATGCGTCAACGCTCAAAAAAAGGTCGGAAGAAGTGGCCGGAAGGTACCTGCAGATATATCACAGGGAACTTGAGGTGCTGGGGCTCCGTCCGCCCGACAGCGAGCCCAGGGCTACACGCAATATAGACCGGATGATATCTTTTATAGAAAGGCTCATCGAAAAAGGCCATGCCTATGTTGCCGGCCATAATGTCTATTTCAGCATACAAAGTTACCCCGATTACGGCAAACTGTCCCATCAGGATATAGACCAGATGATGCACGGTGTCCGCATAGAAGTTGACGGGACCAAGAAACATCCGCTTGATTTCGCTCTCTGGAAAGAAGCTAAGCCTCAGGAACCGTCCTGGACAAGCCCGTGGGGAGAAGGCCGCCCCGGATGGCATATAGAATGTTCCGTGATGAGTACGGGTATTTTCGGCCCCAGGTTCGATATTCACGGCGGAGGACTCGACCTTATCTTTCCCCATCACGAGAACGAGATCGCTCAGGCCGAAGCGGGTACCGGGGAACCTTTTGCCAATTACTGGCTTCATAACGGACTTTTGACCGTTAACGGAGAAAAGATGTCGAAGTCGCTCGGGAATTTCATGACCATATCCGATTTTCTGGAAAGATATAAAGACCCTGACCTTTTGAAGATAGCCTTCCTGATGAGCCAGTACAGGAGCCCGATGGATTACAGCGAGGAGAAGATAAACGAAGCCGCCCGGTCCAAAGAGAGGATAATGATATTCCTGGACAGGGTCGAACGCCTTGACAAAGAGAACGGACGGGGTGCCCCGCCGGCAGAAGCGTTATCGGCGGCGCAGGAAACATCGTCCCGTCTGAGGGAAAATTTCCTGGAAGCCATGAACGACGACTTTAATACCGCTTCGGCCCTTTCGGTCATCTTCGAGGCAGTCCATAAAGGTAACGAGGTGCTTTCCGACGATAACATGTCCGCCGAGGAAAAGGCGTGCATCGCGAAAGCGGTAAAGAACCAGATCCTTATGTTCGCTGAAGTCCTGTGCCTTAAGCTTGACCCTGTCAAGGTAGACGATTCCGAAGCCGAAGAAATAGATAAAATGCTGAAGCTCAGGCAGGAGGCCAGGAAGAAGAAGGATTTCGGCGAATCGGACAGGATAAGGGACGAATTGCTCGCCAGGGGCATAGTAGTCGAAGATACTCCGGAGGGTCCCGTATGGCGGAAAAAATAAAAAGAGGGGTGTTCATTACTTTCGAAGGGCCGGAGGGTAGCGGAAAAAGCACCCAGGCCGGGCGGGTTGCCGAAGAACTGAGGAAAGAAGGACACGATGTGGTATATACCGCCGAACCCGGAGGGACTCCCCTCGGGGACAGGATAAGGGATATACTCCTTCAGAAAGACGGAATAAGGCTCGGGCGTGTGGCGGAACTGCTGCTGTTCGAGGCGGACAGGGCCCAGCATGTTGAAGATATGATCGCACCCGCGCTTCAGGAGGGAAAGATCGTTATTTGCGACCGGTTCAATACCGCTACGCTCGCTTACCAGGGGTACGGTCTGGGGATGGACCTGCGGGATATCGTAAAGATCGACTCTCTGGCCTGCGGAGGCGTTACGCCCGATTTAACTGTCCTTCTGGATATCGAAGTCGAAACCGGTCTGAAGAGAGCCGGAAAAGTGGGGAAGGCCGACAGGATGGAAAAAAGAAGCCTTGAGTTCCACAACAGGGTAAGGAAAGGGTATCTTGACCTCGCTGCCGCCTCGGAGGACAGGATGAAAATAATACAGGTCCGGGACAGCCGGGACGAGACTTATTCCGAGGTGCGGGAAGTAATATATTCTTTTCTGGAGAAAAGGGTTTGAGCGCCTGTTTTACATTCTTAAACTATACGCGGGATGATCCCGGAGTAGCCGGGACGCCGGGGAAGACCGCTTGCCGCGGGGCCGGCGGATAAATATAAAAACCGATGATCTTATTGAATGACATAAAGGGACAGGAAAGCGCCGTTCGGTATCTCTTGAACAGCCGGGCTTCGGGAAGAATGGCCGGAAGTTATCTTTTTTCCGGGCCCGCCGGCGTGGGCAGGGCACTGACCGCCAAAGCGTTCCTGGCTTCCCTTGCCTGCGAGCGTGGCCGGGAACAGGCCTGTATGATATGTCCTTCCTGCCGGAGGGTCTGGAAAGGTGAACATCCCGATGTAAAATGGATAAGACCCGAAAAGAACAAAAATATAAAAATAGATACCATAAGGGACATCAAGGCCGCTCTGGGAATGAAGCCTTTTGAAGCGCCGTTCAACGCCTGCGTTATCGAGGATGCGCACATGATGACCACCGAAGCTTCAAACGCCCTGTTGAAGGTCCTGGAAGAGCCCCCCGGAGCTTCAATGCTCATTCTCATCACGGACAGAAAAGAATGGCTGCTGACGACCGTTGTTTCAAGATGCTCTGAAGTCCGTTTCAGGCGCCTTTCCGCGGAGGACTCGGCCCGTATAGTTTCCCGCGAGGCGGGCGTGCCGGGGAAGGAGGCATTGTTTCTCAGCCATCTTTCCCAGGGATCTCCCGGAAGGGCCCTGGAGATGATAGAAGAGGGTGTTCTCGATAGAAAGGACATTCTGCTCGATCTCGTGGAAGAGATCGCGAAAGAGAAAAATCCGTCCTGCATGAATTGGCCGGAGGAGAAAAGGGACGCCCTGATAGAAGATATAGAAATAGTTCTTATAATTTTCCGGGAACTGGTTTTCAGGTCCGAAGGGCTTGAAGACCTTATGCTCGACCGGGAGGCTTTTGAGGGAAGGGATATCAGGGCGTATCCGGCCGAAAGGGTCTACAAGATACTAGGGGAACTGGTTTCCGTGAAAAAGTCCGTTTCCGGGAACATCAACGCCAAGCTGGCCGCGCAGGTGCTTCCGGGTATGTTGTCGTAAAGGACAGCGTAAGGCGTTGAGGGAAAGGGTGTATATCTTATTCACATTCAGCGTGCGGCGCGAAGACGGCAGATGTACGCTTTAAAATAGAAGGAGAAACAGATGCACGAGTTAGTGGAGGTACAGCTCAGGCTGGCCGGGGAAATAGAATACTTTATCACCAACGGTATTAAGTTCGAAAGAGGGGAATGTGTAATAGTCGAGGCTGACAGGGGACTGGATTACGGTACGGTGATTTCGGATACCCCCCCGGAGCCCGACCCCGGATCTTCTTCCAGGAAGCCCGTAAAGAAGGTCATAAGGAAAGCAAACCCCTGGGACCTCGAACAGATCGAGAAGAACAGGAAGAAGGTAAAGGACCTCATAAATATATGCGCGAAGAAGGTCCAGGAACACAAGCTCCCGATGAAAATGGTAGGGGCGGAGTATTCCTTCGACAGATCGAAGATAATCTTTTATTTTACTTCCGATAACAGAGTGGATTTTCGTAAGCTGGTCAAGGACCTGGCCAGCATTTTCAGGGTTCGCATCGAGCTCAGGCAGATCGGGGTAAGGGACGAGGCGAAGATGCTGGGCGGCCACGGGCCATGCGGCAGAGAGCTTTGCTGCCGTTCTTTTCTCAAAGATTTCGCCCCGGTGACCATTAAGATGGCAAAGGTCCAGGACCTGCCGCTCAACCCGGCCAAGATATCCGGCCTTTGCGGCAGGCTGATGTGCTGCCTCGGTTACGAGTTCGAGTGTTATAAGAGGTGCTGCCGGGGTCTGCCAAAGGTGGGCAAGGAGATCAAGACCGAGCTGGGTAAAGGCAAGGTCCTGGAAGTGAACATTCTGAGCAGAACGGCTACCGTCGACCTTGGAGACGGCAAGATCAAGAGGGTGCACATTCCGGATAAGGAGGAGAAATAAGCAAATGGGAAAGTTCTACATCACCACACCGATATATTATGTAAACGCGAAACCCCACATAGGGCACGCCTACACTCAGATAGTCGTGGATGTCCTTGCCCGGTTCCATAAGATGCTGGGAGAGGAGGTCTTTTTTCTTACGGGCACCGATGAGCACGGGGAGAAGATAGAGGAGGCAAGCCTGGCCGCGGGTTTTGAAAAAGGTCGGGAAAAAGAGTTCGTCGACACTATAGTGCCCAGTTTCAAAAAGGTCTGGGAAGAACTGGAGATAGAATACGACGATTTCATAAGGACTACCGATCCCGAGCACGAGAGGGAAGTGCAGCGGTTCCTTGAAAGCATGTGGGAGAAAGGGGATATTTACCAGGGGGAATACGACGGGCTCTATTGCACTCCGTGTGAGACATACTGGACACAGACACAGGCTTCCGGGGGGGATTGTCCCGAATGCGGCAGGCCCGTAAAGGAACTGAAGGAAAAGAATTATTTCTTCAGGATGGGGCGTTACCAGCAGTGGCTTAAGGAATATATAGAGAACGAGCCGGAATTCATCCTTCCCGACTTCCGCAGGAACGAGGTCCTGGGTTTTCTCAAGGAAGGCCTTAACGATCTTTGCATATCCCGCCCCAAAGAAAGGATGTCCTGGGGTATCGAGCTGCCTTTTGATAAAGAATATGTGGTATATGTATGGTTCGAGGCCCTGATAAATTATATTTCGGGATTAAAGAAGAACGGGCATATGAACATGTGGCCGGCCGATTACCATGTGATCGCCAAAGATATAATAAGACATCACGCGGTCTTCTGGCCCATAATGCTGAAAAGTATGGATATGCCTCTGCCCGGTACTATTTTCGCTCACGGGTGGTGGAAAATGGGCGCCGATAAAATGTCAAAATCCAGAGGTAACATAGTGGACCCGCTCGAACTGAAAGACAAATACGGTGTTGACCCGATACGGTATTTTCTTATAAAAGCCGTTGTGCTTGGTAATGACGGTTCTTTCAGCGAGGAGGCGTTCGTAACTTTATATAACAGTGATCTCGCCAACGACCTCGGTAACCTGCTTAACAGGACGCTTACGATGGTCGATAAATATTTCAAAGGGATCTCGCCGGAAGCGGACCCGTCAAAGGCGGACAACGCGCAGGCACAGAGAAGCAGATCCCTGTTGGAAAGCGCTCTGAACCTCGTGCCCGGGATAAAAGAGGATTATCTCGATGAACCGGGTATACTCCTTACCGAGGCGCTATCCCGCATAATGCTGGTGATCGGTAAGGCTAACAAATATATCGAAGAGTCCGCTCCCTGGGAATTCGCGAAGAAAGGTGATACGGGATCGATCGGGCTTATAATGGCGGATCTGCTGGAAGTTCTTCGGAACGCAGCCGTGGGGCTCTATCCTTTCATTCCTTATTCAGCCGGGCAAATGTGGTCCCAGATGGGCCTCGGGGACCTTGAAGAGGCGCTGGAAAAAGGGGAGCTGGTCCGGGAGTTCGAAAAAGCGGGGGCCGGGGAGAGAAGGTTCCCCCCCGGGGTGAGAACGGAGAAGGGAGATCCTCTTTTTATGAGGATAAAAAAAGAAGGATAGCCATGCCCTTTTCCAGGGAAATGATAGAAAAAAGAGAGGGACTTACGGTTTTTCAGAAGAAAGTCCTGCTCGCGACGATGGAAATACCCGAAGGCGAGACCCGTACCTACGCCTGGGTGGCTTCAAGGGCCGGACACCCCGGTGCTTCCAGAGCGGCCGGCAACGCACTGGCCAGGAACCCTTTTCCGCCGTATGTTCCCTGTCACAGGGTGATCGCTTCCGGCGGCTCTCTTGGAGGGTATTCCGGAAAAGGCGGAGTGGCCGCGAAAAAGAAGCTTTTAGCGCGAGAGGGAGTCATAATATAGACGACAGACTACGGACGACGGCGCCTTACCTGTTATATGGACGCGCATGGCCGGTGGACGAAGAGGGTGAATTCATGAAGCTGATAGATACTCATTGCCATCTTGACCTGGAGCAGTTCAGGGAAGACCTCGGAGAGGTGGTCGAGAACGCAGGAAAGTCCGGGGTGGAAAAGATCATTGCGCCCGGGATAGACCTTGAAAGCAGTTCCAGGGTTATAGATATAGCCAACTCTTTCGAGCGTGTCCACGCCGCGGTCGGCATTCATCCGCACGGCGCGGACAAGGCGGGTGAAGAGGACCTGGTCTATTTGAGAAGGATGGCTTCCGAGAACGAAAAGGTAGTTGCGGTCGGTGAGATAGGCCTGGATTATTATAGAAAAAACTCCTCGGTTGAGGGCCAGAAAAGGATATTCAGGGAACTTTTGAAGATGTCGCGGGAGCTTTCCCTGCCGGTTATATTGCATAACCGTGACGCGGACGAAGATTTTATCTCAATACTCAGAGAAAACCCGGGATACGCGCTCAAAGGAGTAGTCCATTGTTTCTCCGGGACTAAAGAGCTGCTCAGGGAACTTCTTTCCCTGGACCTGTTCATATCCTTTACGGGGGTCATTACCTTCAAAGGCGCGGACAAGGTCAGGGAACTCGCGAAAGAGGTGCCTCCCGAAAGGATACTGCTCGAGACGGACGCTCCTTACATGGCTCCGGCACCGCACCGGGGGAAAAGGAACGAACCGGCTTTTGTCCGGTACCTGCTGGGGGTTTATTCGGATATATACGGCCTTTCAGAGGAAGATATCGCCAGGATCACGACTCACGGCGCTAACGCTGTTTTTTCCCTGGGTATAGAAGAAAAGGCGGCGATAGTCTATCCCATAAGGGACTCTCTCTATATTAATCTCACCAACAGGTGCACTAACCGCTGCAGTTTCTGTACGAAGTTCATTTCCTATAATGTCAAGGGGCATGACCTGAAACTGGACCACGAGCCGACGGCGAACGAGGTCATCTCCGAGCTCGGGGAGATCAATGACTATAAAGAAGTAGTTTTCTGCGGATTAGGGGAGCCCACGCTCAGGCTCGGGGTTCTCAAAAAAGTAGCTGAATATGTAAAGAGCAGGGGCGGCTATGTCAGGTTAAATACTAACGGAGAGGGCGCGCTCATTGAAAAGCGTCCCATAGCCGGTGATCTCGCGGGTATCGTTGATTCCGTTTCCGTAAGCCTGAACGCGACTACACCGAAAGAATACCAGCACATGTGCCGCTCCGTTTACGGGAGGAAGGCCTACGGGGCCATACTGGATTTTATCAGGGATTGTACGGCTAACGGGATCGGTGTAGAGGTCACATGTCTCGATTTCCTGGGCGAGGAAACGATATCGGAGATACGGCGGGAGATCGAGCCGCTGGGCGCTTCCCTCAGGATCCGGAAATTGAACATCGTCGGATAAATTCTATGAGGATATTCCATATCATAAGGAAGAACAGGCTGTATGTCTTTCTGCTTTTTTTCATAATCTCCATAAACGCACTGGCGTATTTCGGCAAAAGGCCCGTTGAAAGGGCGACCGAAAGCCGTGTTTCCGCCGGTTCGGGGGAAACCGAAAAAGACAGGAAGGGGGATACGGGGACAAGCAGGACGCTTTTTAACGAGGCGGAGGCCGCCGCCAGGGAGAAGAAGCTCCTTGAGCTGGCGGAAACGGATCCGCTGATGTATTTCTTCGCAGGGATATTCAATCTTTCGATACTTTTTCTCGTGTTCGCGGGCTTTCTTTTTGATATATACCTCGGTGCGCGTTTTTTCAGGAAAGAACAGGTCGCCCCGCGTCTGGGTATCCCCCCGGCCCCGGCCTGGGGGATAGGTGATGTGGGGAAGGCGGCGCTTATATTTCTGACATCGGGGTATATTTTCGCTATTTTCCAGGAACTCTTTATAAAGGTGCTGCCCATAATGGGCAACGATAATTTCAGGATGGTCGCGGGCACCGCGGCTATGAACCTCGTAGCCATAAGCGTCATTCTTTACTTTATCGTGAAGAAGCGAGGCCAGGAAGTAGAAGCCTCCGGTCTTAACAGGCGGGGGGGCGTGTTGCGGGGCATATTTTACGGGGCTGCCGGTTATATCGCGCTGCTTCCCGTCCTGATCGTTATAATGCTGACGACTTATTTTGTTTCCAGGGCATTAAAGTACGAGCCTCCCGTCCAGCCGATCGTGGAGGTTTTCCTGGAAGAGAAGCAGACTTCGGTCCTCATGGTGTCGACCCTGTTCGCCGCCGTATTCGGTCCTGTAGCGGAAGAGATATTTTTCAGGGGCTTCATGTATCCGGCTATAAAGAAGAGGTTCGGGATCATATGGTCAATGTTCCTTACCGCGGCAATATTTTCCCTTCTCCACACGCACATAGTCGGATTTTTGCCTATATTAGCGCTGGGATTATTGCTTGCTTACCTTTACGAGAGAACGGGATCGCTCGTAGCACCAATAACCGTACATGTCATTCATAATGTCGGAATGGTAATGCTGGTTTTTCTCATGAGGTATATAGGTGCTCTTTAGTTCTCAGTCGAATCAAACAACCCGAAGATCGGAGGATAATGACAGAAAAGCGAAAAGCTGAAAGGACCGGCATCCAGACCGTAAAGTGGGTTAAGGGAAAGCTTCGGTTAATAGACCAGACAGCGCTTCCGCA